>DATHFL010000205.1:0-2304 GCA_035318125.1 Solirubrobacterales bacterium
CCCGCCTCGACGCGGAGATCGGCTACTCGCTCAGCGAGCGGCTGCTCGGCACCGCCGGGCCGCTGGCGCTGCTGCCGCCGCCTCCCGGCCCCTGCCTGGTCGTCAACGCCGACCTCCTCACCTCGCTCGACTTCCGCGCCCTGCTCGACGCCCACCGCGAGGAGCACCTGGCGACGATCGTCACCCGGGAGCACGAGGTCGGGGTCCGCTACGGCGTCGTCGAGACCGACGCCGACGGGGTCGCGGTGGAGATAGTCGAGAAGCCGGTCAGCCGGCTGCGGATCAACGCCGGCATCTACGTCCTCGGCCCCGGCGCCTGGGGGCACCTCGCGCCGGGGGTGCCGATCGAGATGCCGGACCTGCTGCGGCGGCTGGCCGCCGCGGGGCCGCTGGTCGGGACCTACGCGATGCCGCCGGAGACCGCCTGGACCGACATCGGCCTGCCCGCCGACTACCGGGAGGCCCAGGAGATGTTCCGCCGCGACCGCGAGCTCTACCTGCGCGAGGCGGTGCTGGAGGGTGGCTGAGCCGGTGGTCGGCTGTGTCTACATCCCCAGCGCCAGGGGCTTCCGCCTCTGGCGCGACTGGGACCCCGGTGCCGTCGCCGCCGACCTGGCGCGGGTCCGGGCCGAGGGGCTGGAGGCGGTTCGCTTCTTCGTCCTCTGGCGCGACTTCGAGCCGGCGCCGGGGCGCTACGACGAGCGCGCCTTCGAGCACCTGCGCGCCTTCGTCGAGGAGGCCGGCCGGCAGCGGCTCCTCTGCCTGCCGGCGGTGCTGACGGTCTTCGTCAACGGCGAGCTCCTCGACCTGCCCTGGCGGGCGGGGCGGGACCTCTGGCGGGACGCGGAGATGCGCGAGCGGGCGCGCGCCTTCGCCGCCGCGGTCGCCGCGACGCTGCGGGGCTGCGACAACGTTTTCGCCTACGACCTCGGCGACGAGCTGGTCCACCTCGACCTCGGGGCCTGCGAGCGGCTCGGTCGCGAGGAGGCGGAGCGCTGGCAGCGCGAGCTCGCCGCGGCGATCCGCGCCGAGCACCCCGGCGTCCCCGTCCTCCAGGGCTGCGACGCCTCGGCGGTCTTCGGCGCCCATCCCTTCGGCGCCGACAACGCCGCCGCCCTCGACCTGATCGGCGTCCACTCCTTCCCCAACTGGGCCCCGGTCCCGCTCGACGGCGTCGCCGACCCGCGCGCCTCGCTCCTCCCCGGCTTCCTCGTCCGCTTCGCCCGCGCCTTCGGCCGGCCGCTGGCCGACGAGCTCGGCTCCTACGGGGCCTCCGCCGAGCTCTCTGCCGGCCACCTGCGGGCAGCCGGGGCCAGCGCCCTCGCCGCCGGCGCCGCCGGCCTCTTCGCCTGGTGCTGGCAGGACATAGCCGACGAGTCGGCGCCCTACGACCGCCGCCCGCACGAGCGCGAAGCCGGCCTGGTCGACGCCGCCGGGAGGGCCAAGCCCGGCCTCGGCTCCTGCCGCGGCCTCGTCTCCCTGGCCGGCCTCCTCGCCGGCGCCAAGGAGGCGCCGGCGCCGATCGGCGTCCTGGTGCCGGATCGGAAGGGAGCCGGCGCACGCAACTACCTCGCCGGCGAGGAGGCGAGCGCCGCGAAGGCCGCTTTCGGCGCCTACGTCATCCTCACCCAGGAGAAGCTCCCGGTCGAATTCGTCCTCGCGCCGGGCGCGGCGACGCGGCTGCTCGTCTGCCCCGACCCGGCGCGGTTGTCGCTCTCGCAGGCGCGGGCGCTGGAGGCCTTCGTCGGCGCCGGCGGCCACCTCTGGCTGACCAACTCGACGCCGCTGGCGATCGACGCGATCGCCGGGCTGACCGGCGCGGCCCCGCGCGACTTCACGATCGATCGGAGCGGCCGCGGGCGGCTGCGCGCCGGCGGCGAGGAGCTGGCGCTGGACTGGGAAGCCTGCGGGCGCCCGCCCGCCAGCCCCGTCTGGGAGCTGCGCGACGCGGAGCCGGTGGCGCGGTTCGAGGACGGCTCGGCGGCGATCTGGACCCGGCAGCGGGGCGGCGGCCGCGTCTGGACCGCGCAGCTGCCGCTGGAGCTGCAGCCGCTCAGCCGCGAGGCGGCGACCCGCGACGCCCGCTGGGGCGCTCTATATATGGAAGCCGCCGCCGCGGCGGGGGTGGCGCCGGTGGCCCGCTGCGAGGCGCCCTGGCTGCAACTGCAGGCGCGGGAGCGTGACGGCGAGCGCCGGCTGCTGGCGATCAACCACGCCGCGAGCGCGGTCACGACGACGGTCGAGCTCGCGGGCGACGGCTTCGAGCTCTCGCTCCCGGCGAAGGACTTCTCATGGCTGAGTCGC
>DATHFL010000206.1:0-14564 GCA_035318125.1 Solirubrobacterales bacterium
GGGAATGCAGCGGCAGCGACCTATGAGCGGAGGCGCCGGAGGCCCTCGCTCGGCTTGCCGCCGACGATGTCGCGGAAGGCGTTCTTGAAGCGCTCGGTGCGGCGATCCGGCGGGAATCGCGCCTCCGAGCGGGCCTGCTTCCGCGGGCAGCGCTCGCCGTAGCGGCGGCGCGCCCAGGCGGAGCCGGGCTTGCCGAGGCGGCAGGCGCCGTAGAGCGCGATCGGGAAGACGAAGAAGCCGACGACCCCGTGCAGCACCCGGCCCTTGGCGAAGCAGATCGCCACCAGCGCGAAGAGGAAGGCGGCGCTGGCGATGCTGCCGGCGACCGCGCCGGCGGAGCCGGATTCGATCGTGAACGGGGTGAACCCGAGCAGGACCAGCATCATCCCGGCGGCGGCGATCACCGTCGCGTCGATCGAGCTGCGCCCCTCCTCGGCCCAGTAGACGTCGTCGAGGTAGACCCAGAGGGCGAACTCGTCGATCGTCAGCCCGGCGCCGACCCCGAAGGTGAAGGCGCAGATCTCGGTCCAGGGCGAGTTGCCGAAGGCGAGGAAGCCGGCGGAGCCGGCGACCATCATCGTCACGATCCCGAAGACGAGGTGGTGGAGGTGGACGCCGCCGTCGCTGACGATGCTGCCGGGCCACCAGGGCACCTTGGGGCTGCGCATCAGCCGCGTGCTCATGCGGATGAAGGCGAAGGAGAGGATGAAGCCGACGAGGACCAGGAACAGCCCCTGCTCGTCGTGGCGTTCGATCCGGGCCCAGAACTCGCTGAAGACCGAGGCGGCGATCATGCGGGGACCGGCTCGGAGTGCAGCGGCGGGGCGGTCCCGTCGCGGGCGGCGATCAGGTCGACGGTGAGGAGGACGGCGGCGACCGCGAAGAGGGGGGAGAGGGCGATGTCGGCGAGCGCCTCGGCGAGCCAGGTGGCGAGGAAGGTGTCGCCGAAGAGGTCGTGGACGAGCGCCGCCAGGCCGTGGCCGGTCGCGTCGCCGGCGATCTCGATCGGCACCAGCACCCAGAAGACGAGCCAGAAGTGGCCGCGGACGAGTTGGAGGCTGCGGCGCAGGGCGCCGAGCGCGCTCTCCTCCTCGATCTCCACCGAGGGGCCGGCGAGGGCGAGGAAGACGAAGGCGAGCAGGCCGGGGACGAACCCGAGCAGCAGGCCGGCGGTGACGATGGCGACGAAGGCGAGGTCGACGACGACAAGGCGGCCGTACTTGATCCGGGTGGCGATCTCGCGCAGGGGCGGAGGCTTCTCGCCGTGGGGGTGGGTGAGGGAGATCGCGATCGCGCCGCTGAAGAAGATCTCGCCGATCAGGCCGGTGGTGGCGATCGCGCCGACGGCGAGGGCGAGGGCGGCGATCTTGATCCCGCTGGTCAGGTCGAGCGCGTCGACTTCGACGTTGGCGGTGAGGGCGTCGAGGAGGGCGAGGGGCAGGAAGACGACCAGGGCGAGGGCGAGGATCGAGGACATCCACCCCCGGTAGGTGCGCCAGATCCGCACATAGGTGGCGAGGACCTGGCGGCGCGTCGACATCTCAGCGACGGCCGCGCCGGCCCGCCGGCCGCCGGCCGCGGGCCTCGAGCCGCGATTGGCTCGACTCGGCTGCGGGCACCCGCCGGAGGTTCTGGAGTTCGGGGACCAGCAGCTCTTCGGCGCAGCGCCGGTGCCAGTGGTGGTGGTCTGTGCCGCCGAGCCGCCGCACGAACTGGACGACCGTGTGCTCCTCGCCGACCGG
Organism: Solirubrobacterales bacterium; assembly: GCA_035318125.1. Taxonomy (GTDB): domain Bacteria; phylum Actinomycetota; class Thermoleophilia; order Solirubrobacterales; family 70-9; genus VAYN01. The sequence goes on from DATHFL010000206.1 coordinate 1,743, forward strand.
GATGTCGCCGTGGCAGCCGGGGCAGTGGTAGCGCTTGCGGGCGATGCCGCGGATCAGCCAGGTCTCGTCGCCTTCGTCGTTTAACCCGAAGAGGCTCCAGCGTTTGCTCGGCTGTCCCTCGAACTGGGACACCTCAGCGCCTCGACATCCAGGCAAAGCCGGCGGCCATCGCGACGTTGGCGGCGCCGGCCAGCTGCAGGCCGAGCTTGGCGCCCGGCCGGCTGACCGCCGGCGAGGCGGACCAGAGCGCGTCGGTGGCGATCTCGGTGCCGCGCAGCCAGGCGAGCGACTGCCAATCGGCGCGGCTGCCGCGGCGCTCCGCCACCAGGTGGGCGGCGGCGAAGGTGAGCCAGATCGGTCCGCAGCGGCGGAAGAGGTGCTTCGCGTCGGGCGAGGGCTCGTCGTGGCCGAGCACCTTCAGGGTCGCGGTGGGCGCCGCGATCGCGGCGCTGCCGAGCAGCAGGTCGAAGACGATCATGTTGCGGTTGGTGAGGCGCAGGGCCTGTTCGAGAGTCATCGTTCGACAAATCCAACCAGAACCCGGAAGGGAAAGGGTGAGGTTCGGCGAAATGGACCGCCGTGACCAAGACCGCGACGAAATCCCCCCAGCTCAAAAGCCTTTCCGACTACATCCAGGAGCGCTTCGACGAGTTCTCGCGCTCCCAGAAAGACGTGGCCCGCTACATCGTCGACCATCTCGACGAGGCAGCCTTCCTCACCGCCGAGGAGCTGGCCCGGAGAGCGAGCACCTCGTCATCGACGGTGGTGCGCTTCTCCCAGGCCCTCGGCTTCGAGGGCTACCCGGAGCTGCAGCAGGCGGCGATCGAGGAGTACCGGACCACGATCGCGGCCACCAGCGCCGCCGGTGGTGCCCTCTTCTCCTTCGACCACTCCGAGTTGGAGGGATCGCTGAGCGCCGACTACTCGAACCTCGAGGAAACCGCGCGCAAGCTGACCCCGGAGCAGGTCGACGCCTCGGTCGCGGCGCTGGCCGAAGCCCAGCGGATCGTCATCGTCGGCGTCGACCAGATGGCCTTCTTCGCCAGCTACCTGCGCCACACCCTCAGCCTGCTCGACATCCGCGCCGAGATCGTTGCCAGCACCGGCGGCGAGTCACTGCAGCGACTTGGCCGGATCGACGAGAACACGCTGGTCATCACCCTCTCGGCCGGCCGCGCCCACCCGCTGCTCCTGCGGGCGATGAAGCTGGCGCTCCACCGCGGCGCCCGCACCCTGGCGATCTCCGACGCGACGATGTCGGAGGTGGGAGAGCATGCCGAGCTGACCCTCTACTTCTCCTCCAACAGCCCGTCGTTCACGCGCTCCCACACCGCGCTGATGGCCCTCGTCCAGGGCCTCGCCCACGGCCTCTACGCCCGCGACGAAGCCGCGCACAAAGACCGCATTCGCGCCTACAAACTTAAGTAGGACCGAGGAGCTCCGGCCCGCGGGTCCCGTCGCGAGCGTGGGGGATGCCTGCGCTGGATGCTCGGCATCCCCCACGCTCGCGCCACCCGCGGGAGAAGCCGCGGGAGCAGGACGAGCTCCAAGGCGCTTTTGTCAACCAGGGGGCGACAAAGGCGCCTTGTGGTGTCGAGCCGGAGCTCCTGCGTCAAGTAGGCGGGCTGCCTGTCCACGTAAGATGGCGCTGATGACTGAGCGTGCGACGTTTCGACTGAAGACGGGCCTGGCCGAGATGTTGAAAGGCGGCGTGATCATGGACGTGGTCACGCCCGAGGAGGCGAAGATCGCCGAGGAGGCCGGGGCCTGTGCGGTGATGGCTCTGGAGCGGGTTCCGGCTGACATCCGCCGTGACGGCGGGGTGGCCCGGATGTCCGACCCGGCGATGATCAAGGGGATCCAGGAGGCGGTCTCGATCCCGGTGATGGCGAAGGCCAGGATCGGCCACTTCGCCGAGGCACAAGTTTTGGAAGCGCTGGAAGTCGACTACATCGACGAGTCGGAGGTGCTGACTCCGGCCGACGAGCGCAACCACATCGACAAGCTCGCCTTCGAGGTTCCGTTCGTCTGCGGCGCGACCAACCTCGGCGAGGCGCTGCGGCGGATCGGCGAGGGCGCGGCGATGATCCGCTCCAAGGGCGAGGCCGGCACCGGCAACGTGGTCGAGGCCGTCCGCCACATGCGCGAGATCACCTCCGGGATCAAGCGGCTCGCCCAGCTGCGCCCGGAGGAGCTCTCGGCGGCGGCAAAAGAACACCAGGCCCCGTTCGAGGTCGTCCAGGAGGTCGCGTCCGCCGGCCGGCTGCCGGTGCCGCTGTTCTGCGCCGGCGGCATCGCCACCCCGGCCGACGCGGCGCTGATGATGCAGCTCGGGGCCGAGGGCAACTTCGTCGGCTCGGGGATCTTCAAGAGCTCCGACCCGGAGCGCCGGGCGCGGGCGATCGTCGAGGCGACGACCCACTTCAACGACCCCGAGCGCGTCACCGCCGCCTCGATCGGCCTCGGCGAGGCGATGCCCGGCCTCGAGATCGCCGACCTCGCCGCGGAGGACGCCCTGCTGCAGAACCGCGGAGCGTAGGTGGCCGGCCTCAAGGTCGGCGTCCTCGCGCTGCAGGGCGATTTCGAAGCCCACGCGCGCACTCTGCGCCAGCTCGGCGCGGAACCGAGCGAGGTCCGAACCCCCGCCGACATAGAGGGCCTCGACGCCCTCGTGATTCCCGGCGGCGAGAGCACGACGATCGGCAAGGGGATCGACTCGGCGGGCTTGGAGCCGGCGCTGCGCGCCCACCACGAGGCGGGCCGGCCGATCCTCGGCACCTGCGCCGGCCTGATCGTCTGCGATGCCGAGCACCTCGGCTTCCTAGACGCCACCGCCCGGCGCAACGCCTTCGGGCGCCAGCTGCAGAGCTTCGAGGCCGACCTCGAGGTCGAGGGCGCCGGCGACGAGCCGCTGCGGGCGGTCTTCATCCGCGCCCCCTGGGTCGAGAGCCACGGGCCGGGGGTGGAGGTGCTCGCCTCCTACGAAGGGCACCCGGTCGCGGTCCGCGACGGCAGCGTCCTCGCCTGCGCCTTCCACCCGGAGCTGACCGACGACCCCCGCTTCCACGCGATCTTCATGGCGATGACCACGGCCGCCCGGGAACGGGCGGGGGAGGAGGCGGCGAGATGAGCGGCGGCGACCCGCGGGTGCAGAACCTGGCGAAGATCCTGGTCGGCTACTCGACCGGGGTGAAGGAGGGCGACGTGGTCTCGATCGACGGCGAGAGCGCGGCCGCGCCGCTGCTCCTGGCCGTCTACGAGGAGGTGCTGAAGGCGGGGGGGCACCCGGTCCTCAACGTCGCCCTGGAGGGGCAGATCGCCGCCTACTTCAAGCACGCCTCCGACGCGCAGCTGGAATGGATCTCCCCCTTCGCCGAGTGGATGGTCGACAACGCCGACGTGCGGATCGCGATCGGCGCCAGCACCAACACCCGCGAGCTCTCCGGCGTGCCGCCGGAGCGCCAGACCCTGCGCCAGTCGGTCACCGGCGACCTGATGACGCGGGCGATGAAGCGCAGCGCCGCAGGCGAGTTCCGCTGGTGCTTCACGCTCTACCCGACCAGCGCCTACGCCTCCGAGGCGGAGATGAGCCTGGCCGACTACGAAGACTTCTACTACGGCGCCTGCCTCGCCACCGACCCCGAGCCGCTGACCGCCTGGAAGCGCGCCTCCGAGGAGACGACGCGGCTGGCCGGCTGGATCGAGGGCCACGAGGAGGTGCGGGTGACGGCCCCCGGCACCGACATCACGCTGGGGATCGCCGGGCGCAAGTTCATCCCCTGCATCGGCGACAACAACATGCCCGACGGAGAGTTCTTCACCGGGCCGGTCGAGGACTCGGTCGAGGGGGTGGTGACCTTCCACCTGCCGGCGGTGATCGGCGGTCGCGAGGTCTCGGGGGTGCGGCTGCGCTTCGAGGCGGGCCGGGTGGTCGACGCCTCGGCCGAGCGGGGCGAGGAGTACCTGCTGAAGCTGCTCGACACCGACGCGGGCGCTCGCACCCTGGGCGAGCTCGGGATCGGCACCAACTACGGGATCGAGAAAGGCACCCGCGAGGTCCTGCTCGACGAGAAGATCGGCGGCACCGTCCACATGGCGGTCGGCTCCAGCTATCCCGAGTCCGGCGGCGAGAACGAGTCCGCCGTCCACACCGACCTCGTCTGCGACCTGCGCCTCGGCGGCAAGCTCGAAGTCGACGGCGTGGTGATGCAGGAAGACGGGAAGTTCGTGGTCTAGGTCTGAGTAACGATCGCGGTGATCGTCCCGAGAAAGCCGAGCAGCATCGTCCCGATCAGGCTGTAGGTGAGATGGTTGAGGTCGGTGTGCAGTGCTCTGAGCTCCTCTTTCATCTCCGTGCGGAAGGCCTGGGCCTCGACGCGAACAGCCCGGAATTCCTCACGCATTTCCTTGAAGCCCGCCTCCATTCGCTGGTCGAGGCTCTCGACCCGTCCGTTGAGGTCGTCGAGTCGGTGATCGGTCCATGCATCTCTCGCCATCACAGCCATGGTGACAGGCTACCGAGCAACCTGCAACGTGTTGTGCGCGAAACGTAAAAGTTTCGCAACAAAAGTCCTACTGATCTGGAAGCGGCGAGCCGGCCAGGAGGAAGAACCAGAGCGTCAGCGCCAGGGCGGCGAGCATCACCGACCCCATCATCACCGCCTCGACCACGGTCACCGAGCTCGACGCCGGGGCCGTGTCCCTCATGCTCTTCAGCCAGCCCGGGCGCATCGGGTGCAGCCGGTTGGTGCCGGTGATGCGGATGTAGAGGTCGTTGAGGCGGCCGATCAGCCAGGCGACGAAGAGGATCGAGACGACGATGCCGACGGCGACGACCGCGTAGGGACCGCCGCTCGGGAACTGGGTCTCGGAGAGCTTGGAGGCGATGTAGACCCAGCTCAGCGGGATCGCCGTCCAGAGCGAGAAGGCGGCGAGCAGCATCGCCAGGAAGACGAAGCCGGCGGCGATGCCGCGAGCAGGTCCGTGCGTTCGCGCTTTCGTCGTCATCGAGCTAGCTCATAGAATGGCAGGCGATGTCCGGGCATTCCAAGTGGCACTCGATCAAACACAAGAAGGGCGCTGCCGACGCGAAACGCGGCAAGCTCTTCAGCAAGCTGGCGCGGGCGATCACGGTCGCCGCGCGCGACGGCGGGGGTGACCCCGACAACAACCCGACCCTGGCGACGGCGATCCAGAAGGCCAAAGACGCCTCGATGCCGAAGGACAAGATCCAGAAGGCGATCGACGTCGGCACCGGTGCCGGCAGCGAGGGCGCCACGATCGAAAGGATCGTCTACGAGGGCTACGGCCCGGCTGGCGTCGCCGTCCTGGTCGAGGCGCTGACCGACAACCGCAACCGCGCCAGCGCCGAGATCCGCCACGCCTTCTCCAAACACGGCGGCAATCTCGGCGAGCCGGGATCGGTCGCCTGGATCTTCGAGAAAAAGGGCTCGATCACCCTCGACGGCGACCGCTACGGCGAGGACGACCTGATCGGGGCGATCGACGCCGGGGCCGAGGACGTGCAGGCCGACGACGGCAAGCTGCGGGTGATCTGCGATCCAGCCGACCTCACCGCCGTCCGCGAAGCGCTCGCAGGCGAAGGGATCGAGTTCGAATCCGCCGGCCTGGCGATCGAACCGAAAAGCACGGTCGAGGTGAAGGGGCACGACGCCGAGCGGGTGCTGAAGCTGCTCGACGCGCTCGACGAGCAGGACGACGTCGACGAAGTCTTCGCCAACTTCGACATCCCCGCGGAGGTTCTCGAGCAGTTGGCCGCGTGAGGGGTCGGGGAAACCCCTCCGTCGCAAATTGGTGGAGGCTCCTCCGGGGTTTCCCCGACCCCTAAGCGGGCCTTTGGGAAGGCATCCGACGGGGTTCACAGAATCCCCTTCTATGCAGGTCGTGATCGGCATCGACCCAGGTGCGGCGAATCTGGGTTTTGGAGTGGTTCGGGTCGAGGGCAACCACATGGTGGCCCTCGACGGGGGTGTGGTCGAGACCACGCCCGACCTGCCGATGGAGCGACGGCTGGCGCGGATCCACCGCTCGCTGCGGGAGCTGATCGCCTGGCACGAGCCGAAGGCGCTGGCGATCGAGGAGGTCTACTTCGGCAAGAACGTGCGCTCGGCGATGGCGGTCGGCCAGGCCAGCGGCGTCGCGATGCTGGCGGCAGCCGAACACGGAGTCGACTGCTTCTCCTACACGCCGCAGGCGATCAAGATGGCGGTCTGCGGCTCCGGCGCCGCCGGCAAGCGGCAGGTCCAGCGGATGGTCGGGACCCTGCTCGGGCTGCCCGAGCCGCCGGCGCCCGACCACGCCGCCGACGCCCTCGCGGTGGCGATCTGCCACGGCGGCGGCAACGGCCACCGCGAGGCGGTGACGATCGCCCGCGGGGCGACGAACGGGGTCGAGGAGCGGATCGCCGGATGATCGCGGCGGTGCGCGGAGAGGTGATGGTGCGACGGTCCGACCACGTCGTGGTCGACGCCGCCGGCGTCGGCTACCGGCTCGCCGTCTCCAGCGAGACCCTGAAAGCGGTGCCGGCAACCGGACGCGAGACCTTCCTCCATGCCGAGCTGATCGCCCGCGAGGACTCGCTCTCGCTCTACGGCTTCTCCTCGGAGGAGGAGCGCGACCTCTTCCGCCTCCTGATCACGGTCAGCGGCGTCGGGCCGAAGGTGGCGATTGCGACCCTCTCCGGAGGCAGCGCCCGCGACCTGTTGCGGGCGATCGCCGCCGGCGACGCCAAGCGCTTTCAGGCGGTGCCGGGGATCGGCAAACGGACCGCCGAGCGGATCATCGTCGAGCTGCGCGAGAAGGTCGCCGGGGCCCTGGAGGAAGAGGTGGCCGTGGGCGACGGCGAGGGCGGCAGCGCCCGCGCGCTCGCCCGCGACGGCCTCGTCAACCTCGGCTACGCCCCACTGGAGGCGGAGCAACTGCTGGACGGCGTCGACGGCTCCGAGCCGCAGGAGCTGGTGGCGGCGGCGCTGCGCAAAGCCGGAGCCTCGAGGAACGCGGCGTGAGCGGCCCCCCGGAGATCGGCGGCAACCGGATCCGCACGCCCGGGATCGAGTCCGAGCCGGTGCCGGTGGACGCCGAGGTGAAGGTCCACGACGCCCGGGCCGAGGCACCCGACGAGGACCTCGACCGCTCGCTGCGGCCGCCGACGCTCTCCGACTTCGTCAACCAGGAGCAGGTCACCGACCAGCTGGCGATCTTCATCGAGGCCGCCCAGCGCCGCGGCGAGCCACTCGACCACGTCCTCCTCGCCGGCCCGCCCGGGCTCGGCAAGACCTCCCTGGCTCACATCGTCGCCGCCGAGCTGGGGGTGCCGATGGTGCAGACGGCGGGGCCGGCGCTGGAGCGCAAGGCCGATGTCGCCTCCTTCCTCACCTCGCTGGAGCCCGGCAGCGTCTTCTTCATCGACGAGATCCACCGGCTGGGCCGGGCGGTGGAGGAGACGCTCTACCCGGCGATGGAGGACGGCGAGCTGCCGGTGGTCCTCGGGCAGGGAGCGGGCGCGCGCACGGTGACGCTGCCGCTGCCGCCGTTCACCCTGGTCGGGGCGACGACGCTGGCGGGCCTGCTGACGACGCCGCTGCGGGACCGCTTCGGGGTCTCCCACCGGCTCGAGTACTACGCGGCCGAGCACCTGGCGCTGATCATCGAGCGCTCGGCTGGGATCCTCGGGGTCGAGATCGACGCCGAGGGCGCGGAGACGATCGCCTCCCGCTCCCGCGGCACCCCGCGGGTCGCCAACCGCCTGCTGAAGCGGGTGCGCGACTTCGCCCAGGTGAAGGGGAGCGGCGAGATCGGCGCCGAGGTCGCCGCGGCGGCGCTGGCGATGCTGGAGGTCGACGCCGGCGGCCTCGACCGCAGCGACCGCGCCCTGCTGGAGACGATCGCGACCAAGTTCGGCGGCGGGCCGGTCGGGCTCTCGACCCTGGCGATCGCGATCGGCGAGGAGCAGGACACGATCGAGGACGTGCTCGAGCCCTACCTGCTCCAGCAGGGCCTGCTGAAGCGGACCCCGCGCGGGCGGGTGCTGACGCAGCGGGCCTTCGAGCACCTCGGCCTGCCGACCCCCGACGGCGCCGCCAGCCTCTTCTGAGCGCGGCCAGCTAGCCTGTCGAATATGCCGTTTTTCATCTGTCCGAATTGCGGACACCGGGAGGTGAGCGGGGAGCGGACCGCGGGGTTCAGCGCCCGTCCGAAGGGCTGCTCGAAATGCGGCTTCGGCTTTGTCTTCGAATTACTCGACGATTATTATCCGGCTCCCAATGCTGCCTTTTTCGTCTGTGACAAGCAGGAACGCGTGATCGACGCCGGCAAAGGCAGCTTCGAGCTGACCGGGCTGACCGACGAGGACGTGATCGGCCGCCCGGTGCGCGAGGTCCTCGGGCTCGACTGGGTCGACGCCGGCGACGGCGGCAAGGAGGCCGACACCGACGGCAACGGCGTCAGCGACCCGATCGAGACCTCGCTGGAGTGGGGGGTGCGCTCGCTCGGCAAGCGGGTCTCGGTGAACGCGGAGGGCGACCTGCCGGCGCGGGCGGTCGCCGACGTCTTCCCGGCCTACGACGACGACGGCGGCCTGCTCCTCGTCCTCACGCCGGAGGGATAGGACATGGGGACCCGGCGCAGCCATCTCTTCATCCTGCTGTTCGTGCTCGGGCTGGTCGCCGTCTCCGCCCTGGTCATCGTCAACAAGGAAACGAAGCTCGGTCTCGACCTGCAGGGCGGGCTGGAGCTCGTCTACCAGGGGCAGCCGACCGGGACGTCGACCGAAGTCAGCGGCGAAGACATCGAAGACTCGATCTCGATCATCGAACAGCGGATCAACAAGCTCGGCGTCTCCGAGCCGGAGGTGGCGAGGCTGGGCACCGACCAGATCACCGTCAGCCTGCCCGGCGTCACCGACGCCAACCGGGCCGCCGAGCAGGTCGGCACGACCGCGCAGCTCTACTACTACGACTGGGAGCCGAACCTGATCGGGCCGGAGCAGACGATCGCGGGCCGGCCGGGCCAGCTGCCGGCGGAAGCGATCAAAGAATCCGAAGAACGCTGGCAGGAAGCCGGGCGCAACCCGAAAAAACAGGGGAACCTGGCCCTGATCCAGTTTGGCGCCTATCCCACCGCCTACCAGGCGGCGCTGCTCGCCTCCGAACAGGAGCCGATCGAGAACTGCGAAACCTGCTCGGTCGCGAAGCCCCGCTACTACCTCTTCGAGAAAGCGGAGCCCCACGACCTGATCGCCGGTCCCGAGCTGGCCAAAAAAGACCTCTACATCAGCGCGACCGGGGAAAAACGCCCGAAGACCGGGATCGTGATCGAAGTGCCGGCCGGGACGATCCTGATCTCCGAGCACCCGCCCAACGCAGAAGGCCAGCCCGACATGAGCGAAGAGCCGGGCTGGTGGGCGATCAAAGACGAACCGGCTCTGAGCGGGAACGAGATCACCAACCCGGAACAGACCTACGCCCCGGTGACCAACGAACCGGTCGTCAGCTTCGAATTCACGGGAGACGGCCAGGACGCCTTCCAGGAGGTCACCAGGCGGATCGCCCAGCGCGGCCAGTCTCAGGCGATCGGCCCGGTCGGCGCGCAGGAAGCCGAAGCGCTCTCCGGCCATTTCGCCGTCGTCCTCGACAACGAAATCAAAACGCTCCCGATCATCAACTTCGCCGAAAACCCCGACGGGATCGACGGGCGCGAAGGGGCCCAGATCGGCGGTGGTTTCAGCGGCCCGAACGGCCTCGACGAAGCCCAGGAACTGGCGACGACCCTGCAGATCGGCGCCCTGCCGATCAACCTGAAGCTGATCAGCCAGACCCAGGTCTCGGCGACCCTCGGCAGCGAAGCGCTCGACCAGGGCGTCAAAGCGGCGCTCGTCGGCCTGGCGCTCGTCATCCTCTTCCTGCTGAGTTACTACCGCTTCCTCGGCCTGATCGCCTCGGTCGCGCTCGGCGCCTACGGGGTGATCTTCTTCGCCCTGATCAACCTGATCCCGATCACCCTCACCCTGCCGGGGATCGCCGGGCTGGTGCTGACGATCGGCGTCGCCGCCGACTCCAACATCGTCATCTTCGAGCGAATAAAGGAGGAGGTGCGGGCTGGGCGCTCGATGTCGAGCGCGATCGGCGCTGGCTACAAACGCGGGATCAGCACGATCGTCGACGCCAACGTCGTCACCCTGCTGACCGCCTTCATCCTCTTCGTCCTGGCCACGGCGGGGGTCAAGGGCTTCGCCTTCACCCTCGGCGTCGGCACGATCGTCTCGCTGCTGACCGCGGTCGTCTTCACCCAGGCGCTGCTCGGGAGCATGAGCCGTTCGCGGCTGCTGCGCTCGCCGGCGGCCCTCGGGGCCAGCGGCCAGGGCAAACGCTGGCACTTCGACTTCATGGGCGCGAGCCGCTGGTTCTTCTCGATCTCGGGCGTGATCCTGATCATCGGTGGCCTCGCCCTGGCGACCAAGCAGCTGAATTTCGGGATCGACTTCGAGTCGGGGACGCGGATCAAAGTGGCGCTGGAGCAGCAGACCGACGAGGAAGGCGTGCGGACGGCGCTGGAGGGGGCCGGGATCAACGGCGAGGAGATCCAGGCGGTGGACGACAAGAACTTCCCCGGCAAAGACGTCTTCCAGATCCAGTCGCATGAACTGGAGCCGAGCGAAGTCCGCGAGGCGGAATCGACGCTCCTCTCCGAATTCGGGATCGCCGAAGACGGCTTCGACAGCACCAGCGTCGGACCGACCTTCGGCCAGCAGGTCGCCAGCAGCGCCCTGAAGGCGCTGATCTTCTCCCTGCTGGTGATCTGCGGCTACGTCGCCCTGCGGTTCGACCCGAAGTTCGCGGTGCCGGTGCTGATCGCGATCTTCCACGACATCCTGATCACCGCCGGCGTCTACTCGCTGACCGGCAAAGAGGTCTCCAGCGGGACCGTCGCCGCCTTCTTAACGATCTTGGGTTACTCCATATACGACACGATCATCGTCTTCGACCGGATCCGCGAGAACGTGCCGCGGATGCCGCGGGCGGCGTTCTCCCAGATCGTCAACCGCTCGATGAGCGAGGTCCTGACCCGGTCCCTGGCGACCAGCTTCTCGACCCTGCTGGGCGTCCTCTCGCTGCTCGTCTTCGGCGGCGCCACCCTGCAGGACTTCGCCTTCGCGATGCTGGTCGGGATCGCCTCCGGGACCTACTCCTCGATCTTCATCGCCTCGCCGGTGCTGACCGCCTGGAAAGAACGCGAGCCGGGCTTCGTGCGGCGGCGGACGCGGATCGCCGAACTCGAGGGCGGCCGGGTGCCGGCCTTCGCCGACGAGATCGAGATGGCGAAGCTGGGCCGCGACGAAGAGCGCGAAGCGGAGCCGGCCGCCGTGGTCGAGGAGCCCGCCGCGGAGGCGGCGCCGGGGGCGGTGGCCACGGTCGAGCGGACCGACGGCGACTCCGGGGACGGCAGCGGCAACCGCGACAACGGCGATACCGACGCGGCGGCTTCGGCCTCGGCCGAGCGCCGCCAGCGCAACTCCGAACGCAAGGCCCGCCGCCAGGCGCGCCGCAAGCACGGAAGGAGCCGCTGATGGCACTGGTCGTCTTCTTCATGATGGGGATCGCCCTCTGGCACTTCACCGTCTTCGTCCCCGACCGCTTTTGGCAGGGGATCGTCGGCGCCTTCCTCGGCGCCGTCCTCGGCTCGATCGTCTTCGGGATGATCGTCCAGGAGGCCAGCGGCAAAAGCCTCGGCGACACCGATCTCTCGACGGCGCTGATCTCGATCCCCGGCGTGCTGATCGGCCTTGCGGTCGTCTACGCGCTCGGCGTCCGCAGCGAGCAGCAGGACGGCTGATCCGCCGAATGTTTCGCCGCAGCTTGGGCGACCGCTTCGCCCCGGTTCCGCCGGAGCGCGTCCTACTTTGGAAGCGTGCCGGAAACCATCAGCGCATTTGCCGTCGAGCCCTATTCCTACGCGGAGGCGCGCGCCCTTGCCGACGAGCTGGGGCTGAGCGAGCCGGTCGCCGTGACCCTGGTCCGGCGCGGTTACCGGACGCCGGAGGAGGCGCGCGCATTCCTCGCCGCTGACGAGTCGCACCCGCCCTCGGCCTTCGCGGGGATGGACGCGGTCGTCGCGCAGGTGCGGGCGGCGATCGCGACCGGTCGCCGGATCACGGTCCACGGGGACTTCGACGTCGACGGCGTCTGCGCGACCGTCGTCATGGTCGGGGCGCTGCGCGAGCTCGGCGCCGACTGCGACTGGTTCATCCCCAACCGGATCGACGACGGCTACGGGCTCAGCGCCGAGAACGTCCGCCGCCTCGCCGAGCGCGGCACCGGGCTCCTGCTGACCGTCGACTGCGGGATCACCTCGGTCGCCGAGGTCGCGCTGGCCAGGGAGCTGGGGATGGAGGTCGTGGTCACCGACCATCACCAGCAGGCGGCCGAGTTGCCGGACTGTCCGGTCCTGCATCCCGAAGTCAGCAATTACCCCTTCAAGTCCCTATGTGGGACGGCGGTGGCCTGGAAGTTGGCATGTGCGTTGCGGGAGGGGGCGATTTCCCCGGGACCTACTTTGCAGGTGGGTCCCGGGGAAATCGCCCCTGACCCCGATCTCGATCTGGTTGCTCTGGCGACCGTTGCCGATGTGGTGCCTCTGGTCGGCGAGAACCGCTCGATTGTGCGGCGAGGACTGCCTGTGATTCGGCGGGGGCAGAGGCTGGGGATGCGGGCGCTGATGGCCGCATCGAAATGCGAGCCGGAGCGTCTCGACGAGGGCGATCTCTCCTTCCGCCTCGCGCCCAGGATCAATGCAGCGGGGCGGCTG
>DATHFL010000207.1:0-4679 GCA_035318125.1 Solirubrobacterales bacterium
GGCAGGTTCGCGACCAGGGCGGTCGGCGCGGGGTCGAGGGCGCCGAGGTCGAGCTTCATCGCGTCGCCCCAGCGCAGGTCGACGTTCGGCAGGGCGGCGATCGGCTCCAGGGCGGGCGCCAGCCCGCGGTCGATCTCGACCGTGTGCAGGTGCGCCGCCGCGACCGCCAGCCGCTCGCTCAGCACCCCCTCCCCCGCCCCGACCTCCAGGACGACGTCCTCGGGCGCGAGCCCGGCGTCGCGCACGATCGCGTCGAGCAGGTTGGGATCGGCGAGGAAGTTCTGCCCGAGCCGGACCACCGCTACCAGCCGAACAGCGCCCGCGCGTTGGCCTCGACCGTGCGCTCCAGCTCCTCGTAGGAGACGCCGCGCACGGCGGCGACCTCGCGCGCGGTCTCGACCACGTGGGCGGGCTGGTTGCGCTTGCCGCGCATCGGCTGCGGGGAGAGATAGGGGGCGTCGGTCTCGACCAGCAGCAGGTGCTCGGGCACCTTGGACGCCGCGAAGCGCAGCTCCTCGGCGCTCGGGTAGGTGACGTTGCCGGCGAACGAGCAGTACCAGCCGCGCTCGGCCGCGTCGGCGACCCGGTGCGGGGCCGAGAAGCAGTGGAGGACCACCGGCTGCTCGCCGGCCTTGGCGTCGAGGGTGGCGAAGATCTCGTCGGTCGCGCTCGTCTCGCCCTCGGGGTCGCGGGCGTGGATGACGATCGGCAGGCCGAGCTCGCGGGCGATCTCGATCTGGGCGGCGAAGGCGCGCCGCTGCTCGTCGGGCGCGGCAGTGTCGCGGTAGAAGTCGAGGCCGGTCTCGCCGATCGCCCGCACCTTCTCGTGGCGGCCGAGGCGGAGGATTTCCTCCACCGCCGCCTCGTCGAAGCCGCCGGCGTCGTTCGGATGCCGCCCGACCGCGGCGAAGACCGCCGCGTGGCGCTCGGCGCTCGCCACCGCAACCGGGTTCGAGTCGGCGCCCATCCCGACCGTCAGCATCCGGTCCACCCCCGCCGCGGCGGCCGCGGCGACGAGCTCCTCCTCGTCGCCCTCGCAGAGGAACAGGTGGGTGTGGGAGTCGATCATCGGCCGGTCCAGCCTATCCTCGTCAGATCGCCATCCGTCTCTGCCTGACCCTGTTCCTGGCCGTCCTGCTCGGCTCTCCCGCGGCTGCCGCCGCCGCGCCGCCGAAGCCGTCGCACACGGTCGTGATCGTGCTCGAGAACCGCGAGCTCCCCGAAGTGATCGGCAGCCCCGAAGCGCCCTTCGTCACCTACCTGGCGCAACGGGGCGCGCTCGCGGTCAACTACTACGCGGTCGCCCATCCCTCGCTGCCCAACTACCTGGCGCTGCTCGGCGGCTCGACCTACGGGATCGCCGAAAACTGCACCGAGTGCGTCGTCGCCGGACCGAACCTGGCGACCCAGCTCTCCCGCGCCGGCATCTCCTGGAAGGCCTACATGGGCGGGATGCCCCACCGTTGCTACACTGGCGACGACGTCGGCCTCTACGCCAAACGCCACAACCCCTTCGCCTACTTCCCCTCGATCACGGCGCTGCCGAAACGCTGCAACCGGATCGTCCCCGAAACGGACCTCTGGGCCGACCTCGAACGGCGCCGCCTGCCCGCCTTCGCCTGGATCACCCCCGACCTCTGCCTCGACGCCCACGACTGCCGCTTCGACGCCGCCGACCACTACCTCTCGCTGCTGGTGCCGAGGCTGATGCGCCAGCTCGGCCCGCACGGCCTGCTCGTCCTCACCTTCGACGAGGGGACGAGCGACTCGGGCGGCGGCGGCTGGATCGCCACCGTGCTGGCCGGTCCGGACGTGCCGCACGGGATCGAGGTCCGCCGCGTCGCCACCCACTACTCGCTGCTGGCCAGCCTCGAGGACCGCTTCGGGCTGTCGCGGCTCGGGCTCGCCGCCTTCGCCCAGCCGCTGGCGCCGAGGCTGTTCGAACTGGACTAGCCTCCGGGCCGATGCCCGACCTCGCCGACTACTACCGCGAGATCTACGCCCGCGGGCTGATGGGCGAGGCGCCGGCGATCCCGGTCGCGGTCGCCGAGCTCGAGCGGCGGGCGATGGCGGAGATGGACCCGCGCGCGGCCAACTACGTCGGCGCCGGGGCGGGCACGGAGGGGACGATGGCGACCAACCGCGAGGCCTTCGAGCGGCGGCGGATCGTGCCGCGGATGCTGCGCGACGTCGCCAGCCGCGACCTCTCGACCACCGTCCTCGGCACGGCGATGCCGGCGCCGCTGCTGCTGGCCCCGATCGGGGTCCAGAAGATCGTCCACGACGAGGGCGAGCTGGCGAGCGCCCGCGCCGCCGCCGCGCTCGGGGTGCCGATGATCGCCAGCACCGCCTCCCACTTCAGCCTCGAGGAGATCGCCGAGGCCGGCGGCGAGGGGCCGCGCTGGTTCCAGCTCTACTGGCCGAACGACCCGGCGCTCGCCCGCAGCCTGGTCGAGCGGGCCGAGCGGGCCGGCTACGGCGCGATCGTCCTCACCGTCGACACCTTCATCCCCGGCTGGAAGCCGCGCGACCTGCAGCAGGCCTGGCTGCCGTTCCTCACCGGCATGGGGGTCGGCAACTACTTCCAGGACCCGGTCTTCCGCGCCGCCCTGGAGCAGACGCCGGAGGAGGACCCCGGCGCCGCCACCGGCCACTTCCTCGGCATCCAGGCGAACCCGTCGCTGAACTGGGACGACCTGGGCGCGCTGCGCGAGATGACCTCGCTGCCGATCGTGGTCAAGGGGATCCAGCACGTCGAGGACGCCCGCGAGGCGGCCCGGCGCGGGATCGACGGGATCGTCGTCTCCAACCACGGCGGCCGCCAGGTCGACGGCGCGGTCGGCTCGCTCGACGCCCTGCCGGCGATCGCCGAGGCGGTCGGCGGCGAGCTCGCGGTCCTCTTCGACAGCGGCGTCCGCGGCGGCGGCGACGTGCTCAAGGCGCTGGCGCTCGGCGCCGACGCCGTCTGCCTCGGCCGCCCCTACGTCTGGGGCCTGGCCCTGGACGGGCAGGCGGGGGTGGAAACGGTGCTGAAGATGGTCCTCGCCGAGCTCGACCTGACGATGGCGCTCTGCGGCCTCACCCGGCCCGAGGAGATCGGGCCGGGCCTGCTGGCTAAGGACAGTTGAAGACCGCGCTCAGGAGCGAGACCTGCCCGCAGAGCGCCTGCGTCGTGCCGAGCAGGGCCGCCAGGTTCGCTTCCAGGGCTTGGACCCTCGTCAGCAGTTCGCTGACCTTGTCTTCGAGCGCTTTGGTGCCCGCGAGGCCGTCCTCCCCCGGCAACCCGGTGCCGGTCGTGCCCTGGGAGCCGGCCGGCCCGACCGCGTACCAGGCGACTTTCCGCCACTTCTTCGGGCAGCGCACCTTGCCGTTGCGGACGACGCGCAGGGCCCCCTTGCCCTTCCCCTTCGCTTTGTAACAGGCGTGGACCTTGCCGTCCTTGGCGAGCCGCATCGCCGCCGGCGCCGAGGGCGGCGTCGAGACCAGCAGGAGGGCGAGCGCGGCCAGCAGGGCCGGGATGACGATCGGAAACCTCATGACTGGGAACTTCGCTCGGTGTGCCATGGCGGCGAACCTACCCCCGCCCTAACCCCCTCGAATCCGAAAATGGACGCCTAGAGGAAAACTCGTAAAAATTTTGAGTAGGAGCGACCCTGTAAGGAATCGCGCTACGCGGGCGCCTCGATCTTCGGGAAAAGCGGCGGCACTCGCTCGACCCGCTGGCCGCCAGCGCGCGAGCCGAGCTCGGCCAGCCCCCGTCCCTCTTCATCCAGCGCCGCCAGCAGCGTCTCGCTCGTCTGCGGCAGGTAGGGGATGAGCAGGAGCGTCGTCACCCGCAGCCCCTCGACCAGGTTGTAGAGGACTTCGTCGAGCCGCTCGGGGTCGGCCTCGTCCTTGGCCAGCTCCCACGGCTTCGTTTCCTCGACGAAGCGGTTGAGGCGGCGGACCAGGGTCCAGACGAGGTCGAGCGCCTGGGACAGCTCGGCGCGGTCGAGCAGCTCGCTGAAGCGCGCGACCGCGCCTTCGAAGTCCTCGGCGAGGGTGGCGTCGACCTGGGCCGCCGGCACCGTCCCGTCGCGGTAGCGGTCGACCATCGCCAGCACCCGGCTGGCGAGGTTGCCGTAGTCGTTGGCGAGCTCGGTCTCGTAGCGGGCCTCGAAGCCGGCGGTCGAGATCGAGCCGTCCTGGCCGAAGCTGACCTCGCGGAAGAGGTAGAAGCGCAGCGCGTCGGCGCCGAAGCGCTCGATCACCTCGAACGGGTCGAGCACGTTGCCCAGCGACTTCGACATCTTTTTCTCGCCCATCAGCAGGTAGCCGTGGATCGTCATCCGCCGCGGCGGCTCGATCCCGGCGGCGAGGCAGAGCGCCGGCCAGATCACCGCGTGGAACTTGAGGATGTCCTTCGCCATCACGTGCAGGTCGGCGGGCCAGTAGCGGTCGGTCAGGTCCTCCCCCTCGCGGGCGAAGCCGAGCGCGGTGACGTAGTTGAGGAGGGCGTCGAACCAGACGTACATCCGCTGCTCGGGATCCCAGGGCAGCCGCAGCCCCCATTTCAGGTTGGGGCGCGAGAGCGAGACGTCTTCGAGCCCCTGCTTGATGAACGAGAGCGCCTCGTTGCGGCGGAAATCCGGGACGACGAAGTCCGGCCGCTCCTCGTACAGGCCTTCGAGCTGCGCCTG
>DATHFL010000208.1:0-5836 GCA_035318125.1 Solirubrobacterales bacterium
TCGATCGTGATGCGAGCCATCCCGGTGGTCATCAAGTCGGTCGACGAGCTCGGCCTCCCCGAGGTCGTCACCTCACTGGCCGAGGAGGAGCGCGGGATCCTGCTGCTCACCGGTACCACCGGCTCGGGCAAGTCGACCACGCTGGCCGCCATGCTCGATCACATGAATCGGACGATGGCCAAGCACATCGTCACGATCGAGGACCCGATCGAGTTCCTCCACCGCGACCGCAACTCGATCATCAACCAGCGCGAGGTCGGCGCCGACACGGCGTCGTTCGCGCGTGCACTGCGGCGCGTCCTGCGCCAGGACCCGGACGTGATCCTGATCGGCGAGATGCGCGACGAGGAGACGGTCCACACCGCGCTCTCGGCCGCCGAGACGGGGCACCTCGTGCTCTCGACGCTCCACACGATCGACGCGACCGAGACGATCAACCGCATCGTCGACTTCTTCCCGCCCCACCTCCAGCACCAGGCCCGGGTGATGCTGGCGGCGACCCTCAAGGGGGCGATCGCCCAGCGCCTCGTCCCCGACGTCACCGGCGACGGCCGCGTCCCCGCCTCGGAGATCCTCGTCGTCACCGGCCGCGTCCAGGACCTGATCATGAACCCGGAGGAGACCGGCAAGATCACCGAGGTGATCGCCGAGGGCGAGTACTACGGCATGCGCACCTTCGACCAGTCCCTGCTCGGTTACGTGATGGAGGGCAAGGTCTCCGAGGACGTGGCGATGGAGTACGCCTCCAGCCCGCACGACTTCAAGCTGATGCTCGCCGCCGGCGGCCAGCGGGCGAGCGGGATGGAGCAGCTCGCCCCCGCAACTGAGTAGGACGCGCGTCCAGCCGGCACCGGTTTCGGCCTCCCGAAGCTCAAGCGCGCGCCCGTGGCGGCCGATCTAGCCCGCAATGGCTGCGATCGACCGCTTCATCCTGCTCGTTCGCGACTTGCGCCGCAACGAGCGCGGTATCGCCGTCCCGACGGCGCTGATGGCCCTGATCGCCAGCTTCGCCCTCGGCAGCGTCGCGGTGATGTCGACCGTCGACGTGCAGCGGGGCACGCACCGCGACCACGACTCCAAGGAAGCGATCGCCGCCGCCGACGCCGGCGCCAACATCGCCCTGCTGCGGCTGAACCGCTTCCTGCCGAGCCTCTCGACGACGACTCCCTGCGTCGGCTCCAACGGGGAATCCCAGATCCCCTCCGGCGGCTGGTGCCCCAGCACGGAAACCGAGCAGGTGGGCGACGCCACCTACAGCTACCGGGTCAGCGCCTACTCCGAAACCGGCACGATCGACGTCGTCGCCGTCGGCTCGTCGGGAACGGTGAGCAGGCGGGTCAACGTCAGCCTGCAGGCCCTGAGCGGGAAAAACGTCTTCGCCAACGAGCGGCTGATCGGCCAGGACCAGATCGAATTCGTCGGCAACCCGCGGATCGACACCGACATCGGCACCAACGGCGACGTCGTCGGCAGCGGGACGCCGACCCTCTGCGGCAACAGCCGCCACGGGGTCGGCCGCACCGGTCCCACCCCCAGCTGCGGCAAAGAAAAAACCGAAGGCAACCAGAACCTGCCGCCGATCTCGGTGCCGTCGAACATCGAGACCGCAAACGACAACTGCCGGCTGGCCCAGACCTGCAGCGGCGAAAAAGCCGGTCAGGTCGATCCCTACAGCAAAAAACTGACCAGCAACAACCCCTGGGTCAGCTCCGACCGCATCATCGACATCGCCTCCAACGCGCAGCTCTCGATGGGCGGCGCGATCTACTGGGTCTGCCAGGTCAACGTCCACGGCCGGCTCTACATGCCGGCCGGCTCGCACATCCAGATCTTCGTCGACACGCCGGAGAACTGCGGGATGAGCCCGGGCGACACCCAGGTCTACGTCGGCGGCTCCGGGACGATCGAATCCGACGCCTACAACCCCGATCAGGGCCTCTACGACATCCCCAGCATCTACGTCCTCGGCGAAGGCGCGGTCAAGCTCGCCGGGACGCCGAAAGTCCCCAGCGAAGTGATGATCTACGCGCCCAACAGCGAAATCGAAGTCAGCGGCAACACCGAATGGCACGGGATGCTCGCCGGGCGGGAACTCAAGGTCAACGGCAACGTCCACATCGAATCGGACCCGAACCTGAAACTGCCGGACATCACCTTCTCCAGCATCTTCGAACGGACCCGCTTCGTCGAGTGCACGGGCGCCACCGCCTCTCCCCCCGACGCCAACTGCTGAGGCCGGTCGTGGCCACGGCCGCCCGGCGCTCAAGATCGGCGCCGGTGCTGTCGAACACCTAATAGGCGAACGTATGAGAGAGAAGCTGAACGACAACCCGATGGCGCAGATCGGCCTCGTCGCCGTCCTCCTCGTCCTGGCCGCTGTCTTCCTGCTCGGCAAAATGGGCGGCGGCTCCGAAGAAGAAGAAGGCGGCGAAGCCGGCTCGGCCGCGACGGCCGCCGTCGCCGCGGTCGAAGCCGAACTCGAACCGGGCACCGAGCCCGCCCCGCTTCCCGCGCCCGGCTCCGGCCCCGGCTCGCCCCCGGCGCCCCCGGCCGAGGTCGTCGCCGCCTACGACGCCGGCAGCACCGTCGCCCTGCTCTTCGTCCGCGACGGCGGCATCGACGACCGCCTGGTCACCGGCGCGGTCCACGCCCTCGATTCGATCGGCGGCGTCGCCAGCTTCGTCGTCCCCAGCAGCGAACTCGCCCGCTACGTCTCGATCGCCCAGGGCGTCGACCTCAACCGGGTGCCGGCGCTGGTCGTGATCCGGCCCAAGGACCTCTCCAAGGGCTACGACGCCGCCTCGGTGCACTACGGCTTCCAGAGCTCGGAGAGCATCGTGCAGGCGGTCGTCGACGCGCGCTACCGCGGCGGCACCCTGGCCTACCACCCGTAAGCCATGGACCACAGGGACTACCCGAGCCATCTGCGGCCGGTTCCCGAATCGGGCGACTCCACGGCACCGGCGCTGCAGCCCGAGCAGTCCGGCACTCCCGGCCTGACGCCGCCCCAGAGCCGCACCCGCTCCAGCGGTTTCGTCACCGACGTCATCGTCGACCTCGGCTATGTCAACGACGAGCGCGCCCGCCAGGCGATCGAAGAAGCGCGCACCGCCGGCCGCCCGCCCGAGCGCCTGCTGCTCGAGCAGGGGGCGATCACCGCCGACCAGCTCTCGCGCGCTCTCGCCGAGCGCTACGGGCTCGACCACGTCGACCTCACCGACTACCAGGTCGACATGGCCGCGGCCAACCTCATCTCCGTCAACACCGCCCGCCGCTACGGCGCGATCCCGGTCGGCTTCGTCGACAAGGAGACGCTGGTGGTGGCGATGGCGGACCCGACCAACGTGTTGGCGATCGACGACATCCAGATCGCCACCGGGCTCGACTGCCGGGTCGCGGTCGCCGCCGACGAGGACATCGAGGCGCTGGTCGGGCGGCTGAACACGCTGCAGAGCGCGGTCACCGAGGCGACGATCGAGGAGGAGGAAGAGGCGGAGCTCGCCGAGGTCGCCGACATGCAGGTCAGCGCCGAAGACGCGCCGGTGATCAAGCTCGTCTACAGCATCCTCGGCCAGGCGGTGGGGGAGGGGGCCTCGGACATCCACTTCGAGCCCGACGAGGGGGAGATGCGGGTTCGCTTCCGGGTCGACGGCGTCCTTCGCGAGGCGGCCCACGTGCCGAAGCGGATGGTCAGCGCGGTGATCTCGCGGGTGAAGATCATGAGCGACCTCAACATCGCCGAGAAACGGGTGCCGCAGGACGGCCGCGTCAGCGTCAGCATCGAGGACCGCCGGGTCGACCTCCGTATCACCACCCTGCCGACCCAGCGCGGCGAGGGGGCGACGATCCGCATCCTCGACAAGGACAACGCCCAGCGCTCGCTCGACGACCTGGGGATGGACGGCTCCGCCCGCGACCGCTTCGCGTCCGCCTTCGGCCAGGCCTACGGCGCGGTGCTGGTGACCGGCCCGACCGGCTCCGGTAAGAGCACGACCCTCTACACGGCGCTCGGCGAGCTCAACCACGTCGAGAAAAAGATCATCACGATCGAGGACCCGGTCGAGTACCAGATCGGCGGGATCAACCAGATCAACGTCAACCGCAAGGCCGGCCTCGACTTCGCCACCGGGCTGCGCTCGATCCTCCGCGCCGACCCCGACATCGTGATGGTGGGCGAGATCCGCGACGGCGAGACGGCGCGGATCGCGATCGAGGCCGCGCTGACCGGGCACATGATGCTCTCGACCCTGCACACCAACGACGCCCCCGGCGCGATCACCCGCCTGACCAAGATGGGGATCGAGGCCTTCCTGATCGCCTCCGCGGTCGACTGCGTCGTCGCCCAGCGGCTGGCGCGGAAGCTCTGCAGCCACTGCAAGAAGCGGACGATCATCCCGGTCCAGGCGCTGACCGAAGCAGGCCTGCGCGCCGGCGCCGAGCTCGAGGCCTACGAGCCGGTCGGCTGCGCCCGCTGCAACAACAGCGGCTACAAAGGCCGGGTCGGCCTCTACTCGGTGATGCAGCTGAGCGAGCGGATCAAGGAGATGGCGGTCGCCCAGCTGCCTGAGGCCGACATCGCCACGGTCGCCCGCGAGGAGGGAATGCTGACCCTGCGCGAGGACGGCGTCGAGAAGGTCCGCGGCGGGCTCACCAGCCTCGAGGAGGTGCTTCGTGTCACCGCTTAAGGAATCGGCCTAGGAGGCCGATCTAGACCCATGGACTTCGACTTCTCGGAGGTCCTGCGCCGCATGGTCGAGGCGCGGGCCTCAGACGTTCACCTCACCGCCGGCTTCCCGCCGGCGATCCGCGACAAGGGCAAGATCACGCCGATGGACGGCTTCGGCGTCCTCGGCCCGCAGGAGACCCGCGAGGTCGTCTACAGCATCCTCAACGACGACCAGCGGAAAAGGTTCGAGATGCACAAACAGCTCGACTTCGCCTACGCGATCCCCGGCGTCGCCCGCTTCCGCGTCAACTGCTTCTTCCAGCGCGGCGCCGTCAGCGCCGCCTTCCGCTTCGTCCCCCAGGAGATCCCGACGCTCGACTCGCTTAAGGGCCCTCAGGTGCTGCGCGAGCTGACCCAGAAACCGCGCGGCTTCGTCCTCGTCACCGGCCCGACCGGCTCGGGCAAGAGCACGACCCTGGCGGCGATGATCGACATCATCAACTCCGAGCGGCAGGACCACATCCTCACGATCGAGGACCCGATCGAGTTCCTGCACAGGCACAAGAAATCGATCGTCAACCAGCGCGAGATCGGCTCCGACGCCGACGACTTCGCGCTCGGCCTGAAGGCCGCCCTGCGAGAGGACCCCGACGTGATCCTGGTCGGCGAGATGAGGGACCTGGAGACGATCGCCACGGCGCTGACCGCGGCGGAGACCGGCCACCTCGTCTTCGCCACCCTCCACACCCAGTCGACCGCGCAGACGGTCGACCGGATCATCGACGTCTTCCCGCCCGAGCAGCAGGGCCAGGTGCGGACCCAGCTCTCGATCGCCCTGCAGGGGATCGTCACCCAGCAGCTGCTGCCGACCGCCGACGGGATGGGCCGCGTCGTCGCCACCGAGGTGCTGGTGCCGACGCCGGCGATCCGCAACCTGATCCGCGAGGGCAAGACGCACCAGATCTACGCCGCGGTGCAGACCTCCGGCGCGATCGGGATGCAGACGATGGACGCCGACCTCGCCCGCCTCGTCCGTGCCGGCAAGATCAGCCGCGCCCTCGCCGAGCAGCGCTCCTCGGTGCCGGAGGAGCTCAAACGCGTGCTCGGCGGCGAAGAGGCGGTCATGCCCACGGCGACCCAGGGCTACGCCGGCGCTCCGGCGTCCACGCC
>DATHFL010000209.1:0-11937 GCA_035318125.1 Solirubrobacterales bacterium
GTAGAAGGGGATGTAGGGCTGGCGGTAGGCGTCGACCATGATTGCGTCGTAACCGCCGCCCGAGCGCTCCAGCCAGGGCCGCGCGTCCTCCCCGTAGACCCGCATCCGCGGGTTGCGCAGGTCAAGGTAGCGCCGCCCCAGCTCGGTCAGCTCGGGGTCGATCTCGACCGCGTCGACGGCGGTACGGGGGAAGAAGCGGCCGAAGGAGCGGGCGACGGTGCCGCCGGCGTTGCCGAGGATCGCGATCCGCCGCGGCGGCCGCGGCCCCGCCGCCGCGTGCAGGACCAGGTGCCCGTCCCAGTAGTCGCCGGTCAGGTAGGAGCCGGGCCGGTAGAGCGAGTGGACCGCCTGGCCCTCGTTCAGCTCCAGCACCCGGCTGCCGTCGGGCCGTTCGACCACCCGCGCGTACTGGTGCGTGGTCTCGGCCTCGAAGAGGACGCGGCCCCCGGCCTCGCCCTTGATCGTCCCCACCGGCAGCGCCAGCACGGCCAGCAGCGAGAGCGGCACCGCGAGGCCGCGCCATCCCACCCCGGCCGCTCCGACCAGCGCCAGGGCCAGGGCGAAGACGAGGAAGGTCCGCTGGGTGCCGAGCAGCGGGATCAGCACCAGCGCCGAGAGCATCGTCCCCAGCAGCGAGCCGGCGGTCGAGATCGCGTACAGCCGCCCGACCACCTCGCCCGAGCTCCCGACCTCGCCGACCGCCAGCCGCACCGCCCAGGGTGCCGCCGCCCCCAGCAGCGTCACCGGCACCGCAACCAGGATCAGCACCCCGAACAGCGAGCCGGCGAAGCCGCCGACCGAGACGGTGTCGAAGGCGTCGACCGAGAAGCCGAGGAAGGGACGGGCGGCGAAAGGCACCGCGGCGATCAGGACCGCGGCGCCGAGCACCAGCAGGCAGAGCCCGCGCAGGTGCGGGTGGCGGTCGGCGTAGCGGCCGCCGAACCAGTAACCGGCCGAGAGGGCGACGAGGACGACGCCGATCGTGTTCGCCCAGACCACGGTCGAGGCGCCGAAGTAGGGCGCCAGCAGCCGCGCCGCGGCGATCTCGACGCCGAGGCTGGAGGCGCCGACGACGAAGACCAGCGGCGCCAGCAGCCGGCGCTCAGCCCGCGGGGTCGTCAGCGTCCCTCCCCGCTCCGGTCAGTTGCCGCTCCAGCCGCGCCCCCTGCCCGGCCGCCACCGCCCGCTGCGCCCGCGCCTCGTCGAGCTCGACGCCGCGCTCGGTCGCCAGGTCGAGCAGCCGCTGCTTCTCGATCCCCTCGCGCGAGGCCTCGAAGAAGAACCAGGCCAGCAGGCCGAGGCCGAGGAAGGTCCCCTCGACCATCATCACCACCCCCGCCGTGCTCTGGTCGGCGAGCGGCGAGACGTTCCAGTAGGCCTCGCCGGCCGCGTACTTCGGGTAGAGCACCGTCCCCGACCACATCAGTACGTTGCCGAGGATCGCGCCGGCGAAGCGGACCGCGATCACGTAGCCCACCTTCCAGGGGGCGATGAACCAGGCCGGCTTCGGCAGCGGTCCGAAGACCGGCATCCACATCAGGCAGCCGAAGAAGACGAAGCTGGCGTGCTCGACCAGGTGCAGGAAGGCGCCGCCGTAGGCCGCGTCGTAGAGGGCCGGGATGTGCCAGAGGTAGAAGTTGAGCGCCCAGAGCGGGAGGGCGACGAGCGGGTGGGCGAGCACCCGCAGCCGGTCGAAGATGCGGATCGCCAGGATCGGCTGCAGCAGCGGCCCGGTCAGCCCGAGCACGAGCAGCAGGGTCGCAATGTCCCCCAAGAGCAGGTGCTCGACCATGTGGGCGATCACCAGCTCCTCGGCGATGTGGGCGATCGGGGAGACGAGGGCGATGACGATCGTCAGCAGGCCGGCGGCGAAGCAGAGCTGGCGCCAGAGCGGCACCGGGCGGCCCTTCGCGGCCAGGGTCGAGGCCCGCTTCGCGTAGAGCACCGCCGCGACCAGCAGCGGCGCCAGCTCCAGCGGGGCGAAGGCGGCCCCGACGTGGGCATAGGGCAGGTTCATCGATTTCAGCGTAGCCCGCTGCTAGCTTGGCAACGCTCGTGAGCTCCCTCGACGACCGCTTTCCCCCGATCGGGAGCTACGGCTTCCTCTCCGACTGCCACACCGCCGCCCTCGTCTCCTTCAGCGGCAGCGTCGAGTGGCTCTGCTGCCCGCGCTTCGACTCGCCCAGCGCCTTCGCCGCCCTCCTCGACCGCGGCGCCGGCCACATGCGGCTGCGGCCGCAGGGCGTGGTGGTCCCGATCAGCCGCCGCTACTCCCCCGGGACGTTGGTGATCGAGACGACCTGGGTCACCGACAGCGGCTGGGTGGTGGTCAAGGACGCGCTGACGATCGCCGACTGGGTCTCCGCCGACGGCGACGAGGCGAACCGCCGCGGCCGCCCCGAGACCGCCCACGAGTCCGACCGCTCGCTGCTGCGGACGATGACCTGCATCGACGGCGAGGTCGAGATGGAGATGGAGTGCCTGCCCCGCTTCGACTACGGCCGCGAGGGCGCGCGCTGGAGCGGCGGCGAGCTGGGCGAGGCGACGGCGACCGGCGCCGACGGCAGCGAGCTGCAGCTGACCAGCGACATGGAGCTGGAGATCGAGGGCGGGACCGCCCGCGGCCGGGTGCGGCTGCGCGAAGACGAGACCGCGTTCTGCGCCCTGACCTGGAGCGACGGCGACCTCGGCGGCCCCCGCAGCGCCCCTGAGGCGGCGGAGCGGATCGACTCGACCGAAGAGTTCTGGCGCGAATGGCTGCGCGACGGCAACTTCCCCGACCACCCCTGGCGCATCCACCTGCAGCGCTCGGCGCTCGTCCTCAAGGGCCTCACCTACACCCCGACCGGGGCGATCGTCGCCGCCCCCACCACCTCGCTGCCGGAGACGCCGGGCGGCGAACGCAACTGGGACTACCGCTACAGCTGGATCCGCGACTCCACCTTCACCCTCTGGGCCCTGCACACGCTCGGCTTCGACCACGAGGCGCGCGACTTCATGCGCTTCATCGTCGAGGTCTGCCACGACCGCCCCGACCTGCAGATCATGTACGGGATCGGCCATGAGCGTGAGCTCACCGAGCAGACGCTCGACCACCTCGGCGGCTACGGCGGCGCCCGGCCGGTGCGGATCGGCAACGGCGCCTTCGACCAGCGCCAGAACGACGTCTGGGGCTCGCTGCTCGACTCCGTCTACGTCCACGAGAAAGCGCTGCGCGGCCGCGGCACCCAGACCGGCCGCGAGCTGATCCGCCACCAGGTCGAGGCGGCGATCGAGGCCTGGCCGCACCCCGACCAGGGGATCTGGGAGTCCCGCGGCGAGCCGCAGCACTACGTCTCCTCGAAGCTGATGATCTGGGTCGCGGTCGACCGCGGCGCCCGCCTCGCCCGCATCGGCGGCTTCGACGGACTCGCCGAGGAGTGGGAGGCGCAGGCGGAGGAGTTCAAGGCCGAGATCCTCGAGCGCGGGGTCCGCGACGGGGTCTTCCGCCAGCACTACGACACCGACGCCCTCGACGCCTCGCTGCTGCTGATCCCCCTCTTCCGCTTCCTCCGGCCCGACGACCCGCGCGTCCGCGACACCGTCGAGGCGATCGCCACCGACCTGACCGAGCACGGCCTCGTCTGCCGCTACAAGGTCGAGGAGACCGACGACGGCCTCCAGGGCCGGGAGGGCACCTTCCTGATCTGCTCCTTCTGGCTGGTCTCGGCGCTCTCGGAGATCGGCGAGCGCCGCCGCGCCCGCGAACTCTGCGAACGGCTGCTGGAGTCGGCCGGCTGGCTCGACCTCTACGCCGAGGAGCTGGAGGCCGAATCGGGCCAGCACCTCGGCAACTTCCCCCAGGCCTTCACCCACCTGGCGCTGATCAACGCGGTCTCCCACGTGATCGCCGACGAGGAGCGCGAAGACGGCGGCTACACCGCGGTCTTCACCGAGATGGGCGGTGTCCGCGAGGACGCCTGAGCGGTTCTGACACAGAATCGTTACAAAGATGTGATATAGACAAAAGATCTACAGACAACAGGCTCCCGTTTGCCTATAGTCCCCGCGGTCATGGCACCTACCGATCGCCTGGACGACAACGACCTGCTGGCTGCCCTCCGTCACCCGCTGCGGCGTCGCATTCTGCGGCTGATGGCGGACGGAGAAGCGGTGAGCCCACGTGAGCTGTCCGTAGCGCTGCGGCAGCCGCTCAGCAACGTCAGCTACCACGTCCGCGTACTCGCCGAACGAGGCGCCGTGACCTTGGTGGGGACCACGCCGACCCATGGCTCGGTGCAGCACTTCTACTGCACCGCCCTGGAGGCGTCGTGGGCACGGGAAATCCTCGGTTTAGGGGAAAGCGAGGGAGGCGCAGGTGGGGAGAGTTCCAGTCGCGCCTCCCCTTAGGACGGGAGGGGCCATGAAAGGAAGTGATCGGAGCCAGACGACCTGGGCCGAAGACGAGGGGATCGAGTCGGCGGTGCTGCGGCAGTTGCTTGACCTGCACCCGACGCGGCTGACGCTCGAGGAGCTGCTGCGCGAACTGGGCGGCGATCGCGGCGGCTTCGCCGAGCGCGACGCAATCGAGCGGGCGGTGCGCGACCTCGGCGCCGTCGGCCTGCTGCACCAGGGAGAGAAGTTCGTCGCCCCAACTCGGGCGGCGCTGCGGTTCAGCGAGCTGCTGGACCGCTGAAAGAAATCGGGACGGCTATCCCCTGGTCGGATCGCCGTCCCGAAATTTCCCGGCTCAGCTGCCCTTGACGAGAGCTACTGGCGTAACGCGCTCCTGCATCGTTCCCATCCGCACGATTCCCACACCTCCCCTCTCTCCCTCGATTGCCTGGCGCCACCCGCTGGCAGCGACTGATCTAAAACGACTGATCAATTAATACTTTAAATGATTCCAGCAATCAAGGGGAGAGCAGTAAAAATCGTCAATATTCGGAAAACGCGGGAGCGTTGTGAAAATCCTGATCGACAGGCTGTAAAGTCTTGTTATCGGCCACCGTCCTGGAATCGACCTAAGGAAAAGGGCCTTGCCGAAAACCAAAAACAAGAAAAAAGACGGCGTCGAACAAATCGTCGCCAAAGCGTTCGCTCACCCTCTGCGGGTGCAGATCCTGATCATTCTCAACGAGAAGGTCGCGAGCCCGAACATGCTCGCGCAGCAGCTCGACCAGAGCCTCAACCTCGTCGCCTACCACGTGCGCGTGCTCGAGAAATACGACTGCATCGAGCTCGTTGACACCAAGCAGCGGCGCGGGGCCACCGAGCACTTCTACCGTGCCACCCGCCGCCAATTCCTCAGCGATGACGAATGGTCGCGGATGCCAGCCAGCCTCCGTCCCGGCATGGCCGGTGCGGTCCTCAAGTCCGTCTTCGAGGACGTCGAGGCGGCCTCCAAATCGGGCACCCTCGACGAGGTTGAAGACATCCACCTCAGCCGGACCCCGATGGTCCTCGACCAAAAGGGATGGGACGACGTCTCCAAAGAGCTGAAAGGCTCGCTCGACCGCCTGCTCGAAATCCAGGCCGAAGCCTCGGAACGGATCGCGGACAGCGGCGAGACGGGGGTCCTCGCCAAAGTGCACCTGATGCACTTCAAGTCGCCCAACTCGGATGAACTCGCGACGATCGAGGAAAGCACCGAGGAGGAGACCAAGCCCGCCGCATAGAGCGGCGCGTTAGGCAGCATTTGCCGCGCAAGCGGCGTTCTCAGGCCGGCGACGGCGCCGCTTCCTGCCCCCAGCGGCGCCGTCGACCAGGCGGCAGCAGGTCTCGATCATCGCCACAGCAGCGGCAACTGCCGGGCGCGAGCCCATGGGGTCGCTATGGTGATCCGACGGGATTCACCGTCGGCTGCACGGTTTCGGACTGACGCTCACAGGGCAGCGACGTTGGACAAGTATGGCCGCCTAATCAAGCGATCCTGTGAACAGCGAGACTCCGAACATCGCAGACCAGTCAACCCCAGGCCCGGCAGAGGGACTCGCCAGCGAGCGCATGCTCTGGGCGCGGTTCGTCAAAGACCGCGACCCGGCGATCCGCGAGGAGCTGGTCCGCCGCTACCTGCCGTTCGCGAAGAACCTGGCGCTCCGCTACCGCGGCGCCAGCGAGTCCTTCGACGACCTGCTGCAGGTCGCCAGCCTCGGGCTGGTCAACGCGATCGACCGCTTCGACCCCGACCGCGGCGCCCCCTTCACCGCCTTCGCCTCGCCGACGATCCTCGGCGAGCTGAAGCGGCACTTCCGCGACCGGGTCTGGACCGTCCGCGTACCCCGCGGCCTGCACGACCGCATGGCCGAGGTCGAGAAAGCGATCTCGGAGCTGACGGTCGACCTGCAGCGCTCGCCCTCGGTCAGCGAGATCGCCGAGCGGCTCGAAGTCGACCCGACCGACGTGCTCGAGGTCCTCGAGGCCAACCACAACCGCCGGCCGCTCTCGCTCGACCGGCCGGTCGGCGGCGAAGACTCCGAGGAATCGCCGGCCGCCGAGTGGGTCGGCGACGAAGACTCCGGCTATGAGCTGGTCGAGGACAAGCTGGCGCTGGAGGGGGCCCTCCCCCACCTCGACGAGCGCGAGCGGCTCGTCCTCCAGCTGCGCTTCGTCGAGGACCTCACCCAGTCGCAGATCGCCGAGCGGATCGGCCACTCGCAGATGCACGTCTCCCGCATCCTCCGCCGCACCCTGGAGCGGATCCGGGCCGAGGTGGCGGAGCAGAGCGCCGCCGCCGAGACCGAGTAGCGCCCCTCGGCGCCCTCAGTTCTTCGAGAACGAGGAGATGGCGACGACGAGGTACTCGCCTTCGTCCCCCTCCTCGATCCGCAGCTCGTCGGTCAGCGTCGCCAGCGAGCCGCCGACCTCCGGCAGGTCGAAGCTGGCGCGCAGCCGCTCGGCGCCGCCGTGGGTCATCGGCCCCACCTTCAGCTCGATGCCCTCGGGGAGCTCGGCGATGCTGAGCGAGACGTGGCCGTCGGTGAAGCCCTGCGGAGCGCGGGCGGAGATCGCGTCGCTGAGCAGCATCGTGTCCGAGAGGCGGTCGACGCTGATGTCCTGGCGCGCGGCGAGCGCTGAGAGCGCCCGGCTCAGCACCGGTCCGATGATCTCGGGCGGCCCGACCCGGATCCGGGTCTCTTCGTCGGCGGCGACGGCGAAGGTCGACCCCGCCGAGGCGCCGTCCTCACGCGCTTTCAGCGGCAGGTGCATGCGGATCTCGGTTCCCTTGGCCGCGCCTCCCTTGATCTCGAAGCTGCTCGAGAGGGCGGCGATCAGGGTAAGGCCGATCCGCAGGCTCGGGCGCTCGATGTCGGGGCGCGGGCGGATGCCGCTGCCGTGGTCGCGGATGACGACGGTGAGCCCTTCGAAGTCGCTTTCGGCCTCGACCTCCAGCGGCCCCGGCTCCATCCCCGCGTAGGCGTGGACGACGACGTTCATGCAGGCCTCGGTGACGACCGTCTTCAGGTCGGCAAGCGACACCTCGTCCATCCCCAGCCGTTCGGCCAGGCCGGCCAGCGCGTGCCGGACGACGGCAACGTTCTCCGCCCTTGCCGGAAGGGACATTTGAAGCCCCGAGCGATCATTGGTTGAGGTATTCAAAGTGGAAGCCTGCCCCCAGAAAACGCCGGGGTCTTCATCGGAATCGCGAGCATAACCTGCTGTCGCGCAATAAGTGCTGCTTACCCCGCTCAGGAGGCGCAAAACAGCATGCGGCTCTACGGCCGTCCTGCGGTAGCATCGAGCCGTGGCCCCCGCTCCCTTTGAGGTAAGAGCCGGCGATGCCGAGCAAGGCGTCCGGACGATCTCCGTCCGCGGCGAGCTCGACCTCAGCACCGCGCCGGAACTCGAGGGCCCGCTCGAGGAGGCGCTGGAGAGCGGCGAGGGGTCGGTCCTGATCGACCTCTCCCAGTGCGAGTTCATCGATTCCACCGGCATCGCCCTGATCGTCCGCGCCTGGCAACGCCTCGACAGCGGCGAAAACGGCCGCGCCCTGGTCATCTGCAGCCAGAACGACCAGGTCCGCCGCGTGCTCGAGATCACCGGTCTCGAGCTCTCGATCCCGGTCCACACGACCCGGGACGAGGCCCTGGCCGCGCTCGCAGCCTGAGCGCTCCCGGCTGACAGCTCGAGCGAGCTCCGGCCGAGGGTTGCGATACCCCTGAGGAACCGAGGCGCCGCGCTCCCCAGCCTCAGGCGAAGAGGAGGATCGCCAGGTTGACGGCGATCGCCAGCGGCGTCGCCACCAGCGCCAGGGTGCGGAAGAACTTGGCGAAGCCGCCGCGGTAGCTGATCGCCTCGAAGAGGGTGAGGCCGACGACGTGGGCGAGGTTGGCGAGGGCGATGCCGATCGCGATCAGGATCGCCACCGCTTCCCAGCCGGTCTCGTGGCCGCCGGCGGCGACCGCCGCGGCGAGGACGGCGACGACGATCGTGCCGGCGATCCCGGCGATCATCCCCGCCAGGTCGGAGCGGGTCATCCCGGGCACGTAGGCGCCGCCGCCGACTTCCTTGTCGGCGATCGGGTTGACCGTCCCCTCCCCCGTCTCCTCGACCCCGACCACATGGTCGGGCTGGCCGTCGGCGCTCTCGAGGAAGACCATCCGCAGCGGCGGCTCGATCGATTCCTGCGCCCGCTCCAGCAGCCCGTTCTCGTACCACTGGGCCTGCGAATCGCAATGCTCGAAGATCAGGACCTCGTCGGCCGGCGCTTTCAGCAGCGCGTCCTGGGCCGCCTGCACCGGGTCCGGGTCGCCGACCTCGCCGCTGACCGAGACGTCGCTGTCGCGGAGCAGCTTCAGCGCCCGCTGCAGCCGCTCTTCGGCCTGCCGCTTGGGGCCGTCGATGTCGCCGAGGGTGTGCTGGAACGGGCTCGCCTCCACCGCCGGCACGACCACTCGCACCTCGACTCCGTCCCCATTGGCGTGGGCGCAGATCTGCTCCATCGGCTCCGAGCCGTGGAGCTCGTCGGTGACGATCGCGATCACTCGGCGCGACATGGCGGACCTCCTACTCGTCGTCGGGTATCACCTGGTCCGGTTCCCCGTAGACGGCGTCGGTCGGCTCCTCCGGCTGTCCGGCGTCGCCCTCGGGGAACCGATTCTGATCGCCATGGCTGGCGTTCTGGACCAGGTCCTCCTCGGCCAGCTCGAATCCCTCGGCCTCGCCCTCGCCGCTCTCGGCCAGCGGCTGCCAGGCGGGGTCGTCGCTCACCGGAGGAACGTCGCCCCCGATCTCGGCGGCTTCGGCGGCGGCGGCTTCGGCTTCCTCGTCGGCGATCGGGTCGCGCTCTTCTCCGGAAGGGTTCGTCTCGGCCGTGCTCATGACGGGCGTCGCTCCCCCCAGATCCCGGTCGGCTCCTCGCCCTCGTGGCGGGGCTGGCGGCCCGGCTGCTCCGCCGGCGCCAGCTGCTCGTCGGCGCGCGGCCGCATCGCCGCGTAGGCGAGGAAGGCGACGAAGCCGAGGGCGAAGATGATGAGCGCAAAGATCGGCGACCAGGCGACCGCGATCAGCGCCAGGACGATGATCAGGGCAAGCGGTATCAGGTACATGCCCGGCGATTACCCCTGGTGCCTGGGCACGAAACTCCCGGATTGCCCGCCGCCGTTTTCCCTCCCCTCCCGAAGGGGTAGTCGCAAGTGAACGGAAAGCGATCCGAAGGAGTGAAGATGGGGACCCAAGAGGCAGGCCACATCACCGGCACCAAGGACAAGGACTACGACGTCATCTGGTTCGTCGAGCAGTGCCTCAGCAACGTGCTGCGACTCGAGACCTACATCGAGGATGCCGAAAGAGACGGCGACTCCGACCTCGCGGACTTCTTCCGCCGCGCGCAGGAGACCAGCCGCAAGGGCGCCGAGCAGGGCAAGGACATACTGCGCGAGCGCCTCGCGTCCTAAACCACGCGGTTGCCTCGGTCGGCCCTAAGAGCTGGGGCTGACCGAGGCGGTGCGAGCGGCGAACCAGCCGGCGACGGCGCCGAGGGCACCGCCGAGGCCGAGCAGGGTGAGCGCCCGGACGGGATCACGCTTCAGCTTCGACGTGGTGCCGTGGGCGGTGTGCTTCGCGGTCGCTTTGACCGCCTTGCGGGCGAGAGTGCTTTTGATAGCTGACATGTCCGCCCTCTACCCGCCGCCCCCGTGCCCCTACACCGGCTCCGTTTACGCCGCCCACGGCGGGGGGTAGCGGTCCCTCAGCTCCTACCCCGCCGACCCCCTTCGCCATGCCGCTGAACGCGATCCTCGACGTCGACGGCACCCTCGTCGACACCAACTACCACCACGCCCTCGCCTGGCACCGGGCCCTGCACGCGCACGGCCACCGGGTGCAGATGTGGAAGGTCCACCGCCACATCGGCATGGGCGGCGACCAGATCCTCGACGCCCTGATCGGGGAGGAGGCGGCGGCGGCCGCGGGCGAGGAGATCCGCGCCGCCGAGGCCGAGGCCTACGGCGAGTTGATCGGCGAAGTCGAGCCGATGGAGGACGCCCGCGAGCTGATCGAGAAGCTGCGGCGGGAAGGCTCGACCGTGATCCTCGCCAGCTCCGCCAAGCAGGAGGAGGTCGACCACTACCTAGACCTGCTCGACGCCCGCGAGCTGGTCGACGGCTGGACCACTTCCGCCGA
Organism: Solirubrobacterales bacterium; assembly: GCA_035318125.1. Classification (GTDB taxonomy): domain Bacteria; phylum Actinomycetota; class Thermoleophilia; order Solirubrobacterales; family 70-9; genus VAYN01. Next base: position 10,603 of record DATHFL010000209.1, read on the forward strand.
CGTCGAGAGCACCAAGCCGGACCCCGACCTCATCCATGCCGCCCTCGCCAAGGCCGACGCCGACGAGCCCTCGGTGATGGTGGGCGACTCGGTCTGGGACGTGAAGGCGGCGCAGGCGGCGGGCGTGCCGACCCTCGCCGTGCTCACCGGCGGCTTCTCCGAGGCCGAGCTGCGCGAGGCCGGCGCCGCCCAGGTGGTGGAGACGATCGGGCAGCTGCGAATCGACCGCCAAGCGCTAGACGAGCTCGCCCGCGGAGGACAGCGGGCGGTGGAGGGTGAGCCGGGTTAGCTGGCGCCGGCGACGGCCCGCTGGAGCTCTTTCTATCGCCTCTCGTCCGGGCTACCCGAGGCAAGGGGCTGCAAACGAGGGGTGGATGACGCCTCCGACGATCGTGCCCCGGGGCGCTGCCAGCCGAGCTCGAAGATCAGAGGCACCTGGATCTTCTCTTTCGCCAGGCACCTCGGGCACGAGGTCCATGCCGAGGCCGCCTGCGTCGAGTACCCGCTTCCGCAGTTGTCGCATCGAAACATCGCTCTACTCCCGCCTTCTCCGGTCTGTACTAAGCCGTCGAGTGGGTTCTTACCCCGCGGACAAGTGGTTAAACCGCGGCCAGACAGGGGAAGTAGTTGCGCAGGGGAGTGCGTCCGAAGGGGTAGCGTTGACCGCCATGCAAGAGCCGCAGGAACTGGAGCTGTTGCGCTCCCTGAAAAGCCAGCGCGATCTCGCCGAGCAGCTGATCGAAGGGGACTCGCTGGACCAGGTTGCCCCGCGCTTCCTCGAAATCGTCGCCAACCTCCTGCGCTGGGAGGCGGGGGCGTTGTGGGAAGTCGTCGGCAGCTCGGTGCCGCTGCGGCTGGTCAGCGGCTGGAGCGTGCCCCAGCTCGACGCGCAGCCGCTCTGGCGGCGCAGCCGCGAACTCGACTTCCACAAAGGGACGGGGTTGCCGGGGGACGCCTGGGCGAGCGGTCAGATCGCCCTCGCCCCCGACTACCGCGCCTACCCGACCCCGGCGCCGCGCTATGAGGTCTCCGCCGAGCTCGGCCTCGAGGCGGCGCTGGCGATTCCGGTCCCGATCGGCGCTCCGGAGAACGTGCTGGCGGTGGCCGAGTTCCACACCCTCTCCTTCAACCCCCAGTCGGAGGAGCTGATGGCGCTGCTGGCGGGGTTCGCCGACCAGCTCGGCACCTTCATCGCCCGTCGCCGCGCCGAGGCGAGGAGCGCCGAGGCCGAGCGCTTCCGCCAGCACCTGGCCGAGGTCGTCCGCGGCACCCAGGACGCGGTCCTGAGCAAGAACCTGGACGGGATCGTCACCACCTGGAACCCCGCCGCGGCCC
>DATHFL010000210.1:0-9322 GCA_035318125.1 Solirubrobacterales bacterium
GGAGCGAGCCATTCGATCCGCTCCGCCATCAGGTCGGCGACCGTGAGCAGATGCCGGAACTTCAGCGCCGCGACGAGGTTGCGGGCGACGTCCTCGTAGGGCGCCGAGGACCAGGCCCGGTCGAGCCCCGCCGGCCCGCTCCCCAGCAGCGGGTCGGCCGCCGCCAGCCGCCTGCCGCAGCGCGTGCAGAGCGTCGCCTCCGCCCGGCAGCTGCGCCCGCACGACGCGCACAGCGGCGGCACCAGGGCGATGGCGACGGCGTTGGCGAGCTCCATGCCGCCAGCCTGAGCGGTCGCGGCGCAAGCGTGGTGCGCACAAAGCAAATTCTCCGAGCCAACTTCGTCGCGAAAGACGCATAGAGCTCCGGCCGACGCCCAAGCGAGCTCAAATCGACGCGACAAGGCGCTTTTGTCGCTCCCTGGTTGACAAAAGCGCCTTGGGCAGACCCGGCGGCCGGAGCTCAGCCGCGCTTGCCGAGAATGGCGCCGATTAGGACCGAGCTTTGGGGGATCTCGGCGCCGGGGAGGGCGATTACTTCTCTTAGGCGGGAGCCGTTGCCGACGCGGGCGTTGTCGCCGATCACCGCGGGGCCGTCGATGCGGACGTCGTCGCCGATTTCGCAGCCGGGGCCGAGGAGGACAGGGCCGACCAGGGCGCCCTCGTCGCCGGGGTCCTCGCCGCTGCGGAAGCCCTCGACCAGCTCGCCCTCGCGCTCGACCCGCACGGCGCCGGTGAGGGCGTCGACGTTGCCCGCGCGCAGCTCCTCGAGGTTGCCGATGTCGTTCCAGTAGGCGTCGATCTCGTGGGAGTAGAAGGGCACGTCGCCGTCCAGCAGGCGTGGGAAGACGTCCATCGCCCAGTCGGCGAAGCCGTCGGGGTCGCCGGGTCCGGCGGCCTTGCTCGTCCCCGGCGGCGGGAAGAAGTCGAAGATCTCGGAGCGGAACATGTAGATCCCGCAGTTGGCGAGGTCGGAGAGCGCTTCGGCGGGGTCGGGCTTCTCCTGGAAGCCCTGGATGCGCCCGTCGGCGCCAGTGATCGCGACCCCGAACTGGCTGGTGTCGTCGACCCGCTTGGTCGCCAGCGTCGCGATCCCGTCGTGGGACTCGTGGAAGGAGCGCATCGCCGCGAGGTCGATGTCGGTGAGCGCGTCGCCGGAGATGACGAGGAAAGAGTCGCCGAGGAACCCGGCCGCGTTGCGGACCCCGCCCGAGGTCCCCAGCAACCGCTCCTCGCGGCTGTAGGCGAGGGAGACGCCGCAGCCGGAGCCGTCGCCGAAGCGGTCTTCGATCAGGTCCGGGAACCAGTGCAGGTTGGCGATCGTCTCGGTGAAGCCGTGGCGGGCGAGCAGGCGCAGGATGTGTTCCATCACCGGCTTGTTCAGCACCGGCACCATCGGCTTCGGCATCGCGTAGGTGATCGGGCGCAGGCGCGTGCCCAGGCCCGCCGCCAGGACCATCGCCCTCACTCCGACATCCCCTCCTTGATCCGCTCCAGGGCGTCAACCCGCTCCGGATCGACGCCGAGCTGGCGCGCGACCTCGATCGAGACGAGGTCGCCGAGCAGCGTCGCCCAGAGCAGCCGTTCGACCCGCGTCTCCCCCGCGGTCTCGATCCGGACCACGGCGGCGCCGCTCTCCGCCACCGTCTCGGCGGTGAGCTCGAAGCGGTGGCGCTCGCGCGGGTGCTGGTCGCAGTCCTCGATGAAGACGGCGGCCATCCGCTCGGCCGCGGTGCCCTCGCTCCAGCCGCAGATCTCGTTGTGGTCGGCCTCCGGCAGCTCGGCCCAGAAGGCGGGCAGCTTCGCGTTCTCGTTCAGCTGGGTCTTCCAGCGGTGGGCGACCGGCGCGGTGAGGTCGGCGCCGTAGACGACCGCCGCCGCGCCGCCCAGCCGCTCGGCGATCTCGGCGGCCTTGGCCTTCAGCGTCAGCGCCTCCCGCTCGAGGAAGGCGGCGGCGCAGTCGATCTCGGTGTGGATCGAGGGCGCCGCGCCGGCCAGCGCCGCGGCCTCGGCGGCGGCGGCGAACATGTAGGCGACGGCGACCCGGGGCTGGTAGATCCCCGGCGGCGCGATCACGGGAACCCCCGCCTCGCGGGCGCGCTCGACCAGCGGCCCGCCGGTGCTGAGCACGAGCCGGTGCGCCCCCAGCACCTCCGCCGCCTCGAAGCAGGCGAGCGTCTCCTCGGTGCGGCCGGAGTAGCTGGAGCAGAGCACCGTCCACTCCGGCGTCGCCCAGCTCGGCAGCTCGTAGCCGCGGATCGTGATCAGCGGCCGGGTCAGCCGGTCGCCGAGGGCGCTGGCGGCGAGGTCGCCGCCGATCGCCGAACCGCCCATCCCGCAGACCATCAGCCCGGCCGACTCGCGCGGCTCCAGGCGCGCGGTTTCGATCCGCCAGAGGGCGTCGCGCAGCTGGTCGGACATGCCGAGGACGTCGTCGATCATCGCGGGCATCAGGCAGGGACTCTTTCATCTCGGCCGACGACGGTGTTCACGAGTTGTGCACCCGCCGCCACCTCTACCCCGGGAGCCAAAATCGAGGCCTCGACCCGCGCCCCCTCGCCGATCGTGCAGCCGTCGAGGAGGACCGATTCGCTCACCTCGGCGCCGGCGCCGACCCGGCAGCCGGGAGAGATGACGGCGCGCGAGCCGAGCTTGGCCTCGCCGGAGACCTCGGCACCGGCGGCGACCAGGCAGCCCGGGCTGGTCGGCTCGACCTCGGTCCTCACCCGCCCTTCGAGGATGTCCCAGCTCGCCTGCAGGTAGCGCTCGGGCGTTCCGATGTCCATCCAGTAGCCGTCGAGCAGCAGCGCGCCGAGCCCCTCGCCGACCAGCCGCGGGAAGACCTCGCGCTCGATCGAGACCGCCTGTCCTGCCGGAATCAGGTCGAGCACCGAGCGGTCGAGCACGTAGGCGCCGGCGTTGATCTCGCCGGGGACCGCCTCGCCGGTCTTCTCGAGGAACTCCCGCACCCGCCCGTCCTCGTCGCAGCGGACCAGCCCGTAGGCGGAGGAGTCCTCGACGGGGTGCAGGGCGATCGTCGCCCGGGCGCCGCGCTCCCCGTGGGCCCGCACCAGCGCGCTCAGGTCGAGGTCGGCAAGCACGTCGCCGTTGAGGGCGAGGAAGCGGTCCTCGAGCCGCTCGCCGAGCGCCTCGGCGGCGAAGCGGATCGCCCCCGCCGTGCCCAGCGGCTCGGGCTCGGCGACGTAGGTGATGGTGACGCCGGCGTGCCGTTCCTCGTCGCCGAGCGCCTCGCGCAGGACCTCGGGCAGGAAGCCGCAGGCGAGAACGACCTCGGTCACGCCGTGGGCGGCCAGCCACTCGATCGCGTAGGCGAGGAAGGGGCGGTCGACCAGCGTCACCGCCGGCTTCGGCACGTCGTTGGTCAACGGCCGCAGGCGAGTCCCCTCGCCTCCCACAAGTACGACGGCCTGCACCTCCCTAGCGCCCCTTGCCGGCACAATGCGGCGTCCTCGGTCGCTCGCGTGCAGAGCACGCCACGCTCCCTGCGTCCTTGCCTTGTTTGGCAATGGGCACTAGGGAGCGTTTGAAGGTTGACTGGTTTTCGGGATGCGGCCGATGCCCTCGTACTCGAAGCCGGCGGCGACCAGCGCCTCCTGGTCGAGGAAGTTGCGACCGTCGACGAGGACCGGACGGGCCATCCGCTCGGCGGCGGCCTTCCAGTCGAGCGCGGCGAACTCGGGCCACTCGGTGACCAGCACCGCGGCGTCGGCGCCCTCCAGCGCCGCCATCGCCGAGCCGGCCATCTCGACCGTGCCGAGCAGCTCGGAGGCGCGCCCGGCGGCGACCGGGTCGTAGGCCACGACCTCCGCCCCCTCCCCCTGCAGCCGCGCCGCCAACACCAGGCTCGACGCCTCGCGCATGTCGTCGGTGTCCGGCTTGAACGCCAGCCCGAGCAGCGCCACCCGCTTGTCCTGCAGCGACCCCAGGTGCTTCTCCAGCTTGTTCACCACCCGCCGCTTCTGCAGCTCGTTCACCTCGATCACCGAGGTCAAAAGCTGGAAGTGGTAGCCGGTGTTCCCAGCCAGCATCTTCAGCGCGCTCACGTCCTTGGGGAAACATGAGCCCCCGTAGCCGATCCCCGCCCGCAGGAACGACGGGCCGATGCGCTCGTCGAGGCCCATGCCGCGGGCGACCTGGCCGACGTCGGCGCCGACCTCCTCGCAGACGTTGGCGATCTCGTTGATGAAGGAGATCTTGGTGGCGAGGAAGGCGTTGGAGGCGAGCTTGATCATCTCGGCGCTGGCGACGTCGGCGCGGAGGACCTCGCCGCCGAGCGGCTCGTAGAGGGCGGCGACCGCGTCGGCCGCCTCCTCGTCGCCGGGGTCGGCGCCGATCACCACCCGGTCGGGGTGCATGAAGTCCGCGACCGCGGTCCCCTCCTTGAGGAACTCGGGGCAGGAGACGTAGGCGAGCCCCGGCACGTCGCGGCGGATCGACTCGCCGGTGCCGGCGGGGACGGTGCTCTTCATCACCAGCACGTGGTCGCCGCCCTCGGGCAGCTCCTCGACCACCGACCGCACCCGCGAGAGGTCGGCGTCGCCGGAGTAGGTCGGCGGCGTGTCGACGCAGACGAAGAGCAGCCGCGCGCCCTCCAGCACCTCGTCCATCTCGGTGGTGAAGGTGAGCCGCTCGGCGTTGCGCCGCAGCAGCGCCTCCAGCCCCGGCTCGTGGATCGTCACCTCGCCGCGCGAGAGCGCCTCGACCTTCTCGGCGACGATGTCGCGGGCGATCACCCGGTGCCCGAGCTCGGCGAAGCAGGCGGCGGTGACCAGCCCGACCCAGCCCACTCCGATCACGCCGACCGGCGCCCGCTGCTCGCTCATGGCCGCTTCTTACCCTTTTTCGGCTTCTCCCTGGCGATGATCAGGTCGGCTGAACGGGCGATCCCGATCATCTGCTCGTTGCTCAGGGTCCGCAGCAGGTCGTTCGAGACCCAGTAGGAGTTGTCGCCGCGGTGCCAGGCGACCAGTTTCACGTCTTCGCCGTCGACGTAGATGTCGTAGTCGCGGCCGTTGATCTCCTTGGTCAGGCTCGGGTCGTCGAGGATCGGCGGGTCGGACCAGCCGCGTATCCCCTGCACCCCGAAGTAGTGGGTGCCGTCGGACATTTCCGCGACCAGGACCATCCGGTAGGCCTGGTGGCGGTCTTCGTCCTCGTCCTTGAGGTTGTAGACGTAGGGGTCGACGACCTTCTCGTAGGGGTTGCTTTCGACGAAGCGGGTGCCTTCGGGGAGGCGGGTCGGGTAGTAGATCGGGAAGTGGCCGCGGACCCGCCGGGCGGCGATCTCGGCCTCGGCTTCGCCGGCTTCGCGGGCCGGCACCAGACCGTCGGTGCCGGGCTTGACCGCCTCGACCTTCGGCTTCTTCTGCTTGTGCTTCTTCGGCTTCGGCTTGTGCTTCTTCTGCTTCCTGCCGGCGGCCACTTCCTGACGCTGCCGCCGCTGGGCCGCTTTCGCTTCCTGGACCGTCTCGCCGCCGAGGAATTCCTGCACCGCGTCCTCCAGCGCGCTTTCGGTGGTGTAGACGAAGCTGGGACCGAGTTCGGCCGGGAAGTCGACCTCGTTGATCGTCGCGTTGCGGGACGCCGCGAGCAGTTTCATCACTTCCAGCAGCGTCTCGCCGTCGCTGATGTCGGAGGTCGTGTAGTCGGTGAAGGCCTCGACCAGGTTCCCCTGGTCGAAGACGATGTCCTTGACGGAGAGGCGCGAGCGGGCGGCGGTGAGGAAATCCTGCTGGCGGGCCGAGCGGACGATGTCGGTGTCGGTGTGCCGGTAGCGCACGTAATCCAGGGCTTTTTTGCCGCACATCAGCTGGTAGCCGGGCTGGACGTTGATCTCGGCGTACTGTTCGGAGGGCGCCACGCCGACGTTGGAGTGGTAGTAGCGGCGGTCGACGTCGGTGTAGACGCAGCCGATCGCGTAGACGCCCTGGGCGAAGCCGAGGAAGTCGACGTTGACGATGTGGTTGATCGGCAGGCCGGTCAGCGCCTTCACCGTCTGCAGGGTCAGCTTGGTGCCGCCGTAGAAATAGGCTTCGTTGAACTTGCCGGTCCCGTAGCCGGGGATTTCGACCTTGAGGTCGCGGGGGATCGACATCATCGAGATCAGGTCCTTGTCGGGATCGAGGCGGATCAGCATCGCCGTATCGGAGCGGCCCTTGTCTTCGACGAATTCCGCTCCCGCGCGTTTGTCGGAGCCGATCACGAGGAAGGTCTGGGCGCCGCCGTCGCCGGCGTCGGCGAGGAACCGGTTCAGTTTCTTCTGCAGCTTGTCGTTCTTGGGCTGGATCGCGTTGGCGATGCTGTCGAGGTAGAGCAGCGTCGCCGCGGCGGTGGTCGCGGCGGAGACGGCGACGATCAGCACCGAGGCGAGCGCGAAGCGCCACCAGAAGCGCTTCGGCTTCGGCGCCGCCTCGCCGTCGCCCTCGGGGGGCGGCTTCTTCGGGGCCCAGCCCGGGCCCAGCGGCTCATTCATCGTCGAGGCGGTCCGGGATCGCCCGCAGGAACGACTCGAGCGCCTGCCGGTAGGTCTCGAGCGAGGAGACCGAGACCCACTCGCCCGGCCCGTGGTGCCCGGCCCCGACCGGCCCGAACTCGACCGCCGGCACCCCCACCCGCAGGAAGGAGACCGCGTCGGAGGCGCCGTCGCGGCCGACGCTCATCGGCTCGCCGTCGTGGTGCTCGGTCGCCGAGGTGCGGAGCGCCCGGACGTAGGCGGAGTCGCGGTCGACCGTGGCCGGCGGCCGCGTCAGCAGCGGCTCCACCGCGACGCCCGGGATCTCCCGCACCTGGGCGAGGATGTCGGCGGGGTCCTGGTCGGGCAGGTAGCGGATGTCGACGTCGATCACGCATCGGTCGGGCACCTTGTTGAGCGCGTCGCCGCCGACGATTCGACCCAGGTTGATCGAGGGGCGGTCGAACAGCTCCGAGCTGTGCCGGGCAAACGGTAGCGACTCGATACTGCGGAAAACGTCGATCGCGTTGAGAACGGCGTTGTCGCCGAGCCAGGGGGTGGCGCCGTGGGCGGCCGTCCCCCCCACCTCCAGGCGCAGCGCGAGCACGCCCTTGGCCTCGATCCCGATGTGGAGGTCGGTCGGCTCGCCGGTGATCGCGAAGTCGCCGGTGAACCCCGTGTCGACGAGGTGGTCGGAGCCGCGCTCGGCGTCCTCCTCGGACTCCTCGTCGCCGACGATCCCCAACCGCACCCGCACCCGGTCCTGCTCGCGCATCTCGGCGACGACCAGCAGCATCGCCGCGATCGCCCCCTTCATGTCGTAGGCGCCGCGCCCGTAGAGCCGGTCGCCCTCGATCTTCGGCTCGAACTGCCCGGCGAGCCCCGGGACCACGTCGAGGTGCCCGTGCAGCACCACCGTCGGCGCCCCCTCCGGCCCCACTTCGGCCCGGACGACCGGCAGCCCCCGGACTTCGTCGCTCTCCGCCTCGATCCCCCGCGCTTCCAGCCAGCCCTTGACGAACCCAGCCGCTTCCGCGATCGCTTCCGGCTCGCAGGTCTCGTAGCCGATCAGGCGCTGCGCGAGGGCTACGAGCTCTTCATTCATCCCTGACTGATCGCCAGGAACGCTTCGGCCCGGTCGCGGTCCTTCTGCGCCCGCGCGTGGTCGGCGCTGCCCTCCTCGCACTCCGAGAGCCGCTGCTCGGCGTCGGCGAGCTGCTCTTTCAGCCTCCCGGCGTCGAGGTCCTCGGGGGGGATCGCCTCCTCGAGCAGGAGCCGCGCCCGGTTGCCGTAGACCTGCAGCCAGCCGTGGGCCTGGGCCCACCTCTTGGTCTCCGAATCGGAGAGGTGGAGGCGGAGCTCGGTCGGCCGCAGCGCCGCCAGCACCGGCGCGTGGTTGGCGAGGATGCCGATTTCGCCAACCTCGGTCCGGGTCGAGACCTGGCGCGCTTCGCCGCTCCAGACCTCGCCCTCGGGGGTCAGGACCTCGACGTCGACCATGTGCTCTGCCGCCACCGTCTAACTCCTAGGCGGCCGACTTGGCGTTCTCGAGGACCTGGTCGATCGAGCCCTGCATGTAGAAGGCGCCCTCGGAGAGGTCGTCGTGCTCGCCGTCGAGGATCTCGCGGAAGCCGCGCACGGTCTCGGCGACCGGCACGTACTCGCCGGAGCGGCCGGTGAACTGTTCGGCGACGAAGAACGGCTGCGAGAGAAAGCGCTCGATCTTGCGGGCGCGGGAGACCGTCTGGCGGTCCTCGTCGGAGAGCTCGTCGATGCCGAGGATGGCGATGATGTCCTGCAGCTCCTTGTAGCGCTGCAGCACCTCCTGGACCTCGGTCGCGGTCCGGTAGTGCTCGTCGCCGACGACGTCCGGCTTGAGGATCGTCGAGGTCGAGTCGAGCGGGTCCACGGCCGGGTAGATCCCTTTCTCGGAGATCGACCGCGACAGCGCGGTGGTCGCGTTGAGGTGGGCGAACACCGAGGCCGGGGCCGGGTCGGTGTAGTCGTCGGCCGGCACGTAGACCGCCTGGATCGAGGTCACCGAGCCGCGGTCGGTCGAGGTGATCCGCTCCTGCAGCCCGCCCATCTCGGTCTCCAGGGTCGGCTGGTAGCCGACCGCGGAAGGCATCCGCCCGAGCAGCGCCGAGACCTCGGAGCCCGCCTGGACGAAGCGGAAGATGTTGTCGATGAACAGGAGCACGTCCTGGCCCTCGATGTCGCGGAAGTATTCCGCGATCGTGAGGCCGGTCAGGCCGACGCGAAGACGGGCGCCCGGCGGCTCGTTCATCTGGCCGTAGATCAAGGCGCAGGAGTCGATGACGCCGCTCTCCTGCATCTCGAGGTACAGGTCGTTCCCCTCGCGCGTGCGCTCGCCCACGCCGCAGAACACGCTCTTGCCGCCGTGGCCCTTGGCCACGTTGTTGATCAGCTCCATGATGACGACGGTCTTGCCGACGCCGGCGCCCCCGAACAGGCCGATCTTGCCGCCGCGCAGGTACGGCTCGAGGAGATCGACGACCTTGATCCCCGTCTCGAACATCTGCAGTTCGGTGGACTGGTTTTCGAGCGACGGCGCAGCGCGGTGGATCGACCAGCGCTCGACCGATTCGACCGGACGATCGGGGAAATCGACCGGCTCGCCGAGCACGTTCATGACCCGGCCGAGCGTCGCCGCACCGACCGGCATGGTGATCGGCGAGCCGGTGTCGATGACCTCCATGCCGCGGCGCATGCCGTCGGTCGGCTTCATCGCGACGGTACGGACGCGGTTCTCGCCAAGGTGCTGCTCGACTTCGCAGACCACGTCCATCGTCGCGCCGCCCGCTCCCGTCGCCGTCACCCGCACGGCGTTGT
>DATHFL010000211.1:0-6838 GCA_035318125.1 Solirubrobacterales bacterium
AGGGACAACCCGCGCGCCGTCGCCGAGCGCCTGCGGGCCGAGCTGGAGGGCGATTCCGCGCTGGCGCCGACCCTGGAGCGGGTCGAGGTCGCCGGCCCCGGCTTCGTCAACCTCTTCCTCGCCGACGCCTGGTATCTGCGGGCGCTGAGCGCCCTGCTGGCGGCCGGGGAGGACCTCGGCCCGGCGCCGACCGAGTCCCCGGAGAAGGTCCTGGTCGAGTTCGTCTCCGCCAACCCGACCGGGCCGCTCCACGTCGGCGGCGGCCGCAACGCCGCCTACGGGGACGCGACCAGCCGCCTGCTGGAAGCGGCGGGCCACGAGGTCCAGCGCGAGTACTACGTCAACGACGCCGGCGCCCAGATCGGCCTCTTCGCCGACTCGATCGCGGCGCGGATGCGCGGCGAGGAGCCGCCCGAGGACGGCTACGCGGGGGAGTACGTCGCCGAGCTCGCCGAACGGATCGCCGCCGAGGGGATCGACGCCTCCGACCGCGAGGCGCTCGGCGGGCGCGGCGTCGAGCTGATGCTCGAGGAGGTGGGAGGGTCGCTGGAGCGCTTCGGCGTCCGCTTCGACAACTGGTTCTCCGAGCGCAGCCTCTACGACAAGGGCGAGGTCGAGGAGGCGCTCGCCGACCTCGACCGGCGCGGCCACACCTACCGCAGCGAGGGCGCGCTCTGGCTGCGCACCACCGGCTTCGGCGACGACAAAGACCGGGTGCTGATCCGCGCCAACGAGGAACCGACCTACCTGGCGGCCGACGTCGCCTACCACTGGGACAAGCTGGGGCGCGGCTTCGAGCGCCTGATCAACGTGCTCGGCGCCGACCACCACGGCTACGTGGCGCGGGTGCGGGCGGCGATCGAGGCGCTGGGCGGCGACCCGGCCGCCTTCGAGGCGCTGATCATGAGCCTCGTCCACGTGGTCGAAGAAGGCGAGCGGGTGCAGATGTCCAAGCGCACCGGCGACTTCATCACCCTCGACGAGCTGCTCGGCGACATCGGCGTCGACGCGGCGCGCTGGTTCATGCTCTGGCGCAGCCACGAGACCACCATCGACCTCGACCTCGGGCTGGCGCGCAGCCAGTCGAGCGAGAACCCCGTCTACTACGTCCAGTACGCGCACGCGCGGATCGCCAGCATCCTGCGCAAAGCCGGGGACGCGGCGCCGGAGGGCTTCGACGAGGCCGCCGGCCGGCCGCCGCTGGAGGAGGGCGAGAAGGCCCTGGTCAAGCGCCTGCTCGAATTCCCCGAGGAGGTGCGGACGGCGGCGGAGCGGCGGGCGCCGCACCGGATCTGCGCCTACTCGACCGCGGTCGCGGCCGACTTCCACGCCTTCTACCGCGACTGCCAGGTGGTCGGGGCCGAGGGCGAGGGGGTCGAGGGATCGCGGCTGGCGCTCTGCCTGGCGACCAAGCGGACGATCGCCGCGGCGCTGGGCCTGCTGGGGATCTCCGCCCCCGAGCGGATGTGATGCTGCGGCGGAGGAGGCTGCCGGTCCTGGCGGAGATCTCCGGCCCGGCCGAGGAGGCGCGGGCCTGGTCGCTGCGGCGCGGCGACTTCGAGGCGCTGGAGGGGGCGCTGCCGCGGCTGGAGGAGCAGCGGGTGGTGCTGCTGACGGGGGAGGCGGAGGCGGCGCCCGTCGCCGGGGTCGCCCTGGCGGCTGCCGCTGCGGCCTCGGGGCGGCGCACGATCCTGGTCGAGTGCGACCTGGCGCGGCCCCGGCTGGCGGCGCAGGTCGGGCTCGCCGCCGCGCCCGGCCTGCACGAGTACCTGCGCTGGGAGGCCGAGGCCGCCGAACTGCTGCAGCCGGTGGTCCTGGGAGGGCCCGCCGCGGGCGCCGCCGGCGAGCCGCTCGTCTGCGTCTGCGGTGGCCGCCCGGCGACCAAGGCCGAGACCCTGCTTGGCCTGCAGAGCTTCGCCCACATGGTGATGAAGCTCCGCAACGCCTACGAGCTCGTTCTCCTCGTCGGCGCGCCGGTCATCGAGGAACCGAGACCCTGCTCGACCGTCGCCCGCCACGCGGACGCGGTCATCGCCGGCTTATCTGGCTCAGCGGCTGGTGGGCGCGGGCGTGAGGCCAAAGCGACGGAAAGGGCGCTGCGGCGTCTTCACGCGACGCGGCTTGGGACGGTGGTCGTCGTCCCCTCCTCCGCCTGAGCCTTCTTCCCGCCTCTTCAGCATGAAGAGGTAGTACACATCGATGTGCATTCAGAGATCGTAACGCGCCAGATCGGTGTTGAGGCGATTCGAGTCCTCGGGGCTCGGTGGTTGCGAGGTCGCCGCACCATCCCCGCCGCCGCGCCGCCACCGCATCACCCCGATCGCCAGCGCCACCACGGCGATGAGGAAGGCGATGATCGGGACCAGGTAGGCGGAGAGGCTGAAGCCCGATCCCCGCGGCAGCGCCAGCACCTCGTAGCCGTACTCGGCGACCAGCGCGTCCTTGATCTGGTCTTCGGTCTTCCCCTCGGCGATCAGCCGCTCGATGAAGGCTTTCTGGCGCTGGGCCTGCGGCGATTCCGCCAGCTGCAGCAGCGTCCCGCAGACGGGGCACATCACCTGCTTTTCGATTTCGGTCAGCGAGGCGCGCTGCTCGGCCGCCGCGGCGGGCGCCAGCAGGACGAGGGCGGCCAGGCCCAGGAGCGCGACGCGCGCCCTCACGACTTCTCCTTCGGCAGCAGCGGCGCCACTTCGTCGCGCAGCCACTCCTCGCTGACGGGGCCGCGGACCAGCAGCCGCACCTTCCCGGCGGGGTCGACGAGGTAGTTCTCGGGCACTCCCGTGGTGCCGTATTCATGGGCGGCGTCGCCGTCGCCGTCGCGCAGCTGGGGATAGCTGAGCTCGTATTGCGCGACGAAGTCGCGTCCGTCCTCGGTCAGGTCGCGGCTGTCGATCCCGAGCACGGTGAACCCGGGCCCGCCGTGCTGCCGCTGGAACCGCTCCAGCGCCGGCGCCTCCTCGCGGCAGGGGAGGCACCACGAGGCCCAGAAGTTGACCAGCACCCAGCGCCCCCGGTAGTCGGCCAGCGAGCCGTCGCCATCGCCTTCAAGGCGGGGGAGGGGCTTGGCCGGCGCCACCTCCCCCACGGCGATTCCCGCAGAGCCCTTGCTCACCAGCCCGAAGACGAGCAGGCCGACCACGGCCAAGACGGCCAGCACCGCTATGGAAGAGCGCATGCTCACGGGCAGCGAAGCTTAGATAGCGACGCCCCCTCGCAGAGTCGAACTGCATCAACTTCTACACCTGCCAGGTGGAAAAGTTGATGCAGTTCGAGGGCAAGGGGGTCGCATACAATGGCGCCACGCGGACGTAGCTCAGCTGGTAGAGCGCGAGCTTCCCAAGCTCGAGGTCGCGGGTTCGAGACCCGTCGTCCGCTTATCGCAGACCATCTGGTCGGCCGACTCTGACGGGGGCGGCAGATCTCTGTTGTCTGCATCTTCGGGACTACACCGGGGTTCTTTTACCTCTTCATCTATTCCCAACATGAGTGTTGGCACCCGTGGGGGGTGGACAGTGTGTCCACTATGAGAAAAGTCAGGATTTGGTGTGCAATTGGCTACTTTAAGTAGCCTTTCGTTGACTCGAAGTCCAATCCTTACTCAGAAGTAAATAGGGGGCCGTGCGAGAAATTTGCACCGGTTTAATTCACCTAAACTCGAATTCTGATGATTGCAAAGGCCTGCCAAAGCGGTAAGTTGCCCGGCCAATGCGCGGAGCAGGGTTTGCAAAATTGCTGGGGCCGGCGGCTGCCCTCGTGTTTCTCGTGCTGGTCTGCGGGGTCGCGACGGCGAGCGGCGCGGGCGCGGCCGACCTCACCGTGGCCGAGGAAAAGTCGCTTCTGGAAAACGTCTTCGCGCCGCAGCTGGAGGCGATCGACGCCGACCCCGCCCGCGCTCTCAGCGGCATCGTGCTCAACCGGATCGACTCGCCGACCGAAGCGCTGGTGACGATGGATGGCCACCGGGTCCTGCTCGAATCGGAGATCCCGCTGCGCGCCCCCGAAGAGGACGGCGACCTCAGCAAGGTCGACCTCGCGCTCGAAGAAGATGCCGCCGGCGGCTACTCGCCGGCCAATCCGCTGGTCGAGCTGACCCTTCCCGAAAGCGCCGATGAGCCGATCGCGATCGGCGAAGACGGCCTCACCCTCTCGCTGCAGGGAGCGGCGCAGACGAGCGCCGCCCCGCTCGGCGAAGAAGACCTCCTCCTGCCCGAAGCGCGCGAGGACACGAGCCTCCTGCTCTCCCCGATCTCCGGCGGGGTGGAGCTCTCGGCGATGCTGCTCTCGCCCGCGAGCCCCCAGCAGCTGAGCTTCGCGGTGAACCTCCCGAACGGGGAGAGGCTGCGCAGCCGCGAAGACGGCGGGGCCGAGATCCTCGACCCAAGCGACGAGGTCGTGGCGCGGGTCACCGCCCCCCACGCCTTCGATGCCGACGGGGAGGAAGTCCCGGTCGAGCTCGCGGTCGAAGGCGACTCGCTCATCCTCTCGGTGCCCCACCGCGAAGCGGACGTCGCCTACCCGCTCTTCGTCGACCCCGAAGTGATCGAAAACTGGGAAGGGTTCACCGACACCGGCAAACTCAACTACTGGTTCTGGCAATACGGCGGCGTCGGGCCCGAAGACTTCATCGGCTGGCGCTCCTGCATCTCCACCTGCTGGGGCAACGGCCTCTACCTCCGCGCCCGCTCCAACACCGCCTACCCGGCCGGCAGCTACGGCCGCTGGGGCTTCGTGCCCCAGGGCACCACCACCTTCATGCGGCGGGTCATCTTCGGGCCGATCCACATGAACGCCTACAACTGCTTCGGCAACGAGCCGCACGGCTACGTCGGGGTCTGGAACACGGCGGGCTTTTGGTCGGTCCTCGGCAACGCCTACCCCACGGGCTACGTCACCTGGATCGACACCGGCGAAGGGCAGAACCTCGGTGCCGGCGCTCGCACCGCTTACGTCGCGATGCACGCCAGCTCCGCCGCCAACATCAAATGCGGCCGCGACTACCAGCTCGGCGGCGCCACCCTCTTCCTCGACGACCCCGAGGGCCCGACCGTGGGAGCGCCCACGGGCTACCCCGGCGGCTGGGTCAAGGACGGCACCTCCTTCACCGTCAACGTCCCGGTCAGCGACCCGGGGCTGGGGGTGAAGTCGGCGACAATCTGGCCCGACGGCGCCGCCTCACTGGGGGAAAAAGAACTCACCTGCGCCGGCAGCTACGCCAACCAGTGCCCGGCCAACCACACCTTCGGGTTCACGGTCAGCTCCGACAGCTTCGACCAGGGCGAAAAAGAAGCCAGGGCGAGCGCCAAAGACGTGGTCGGGCACTCCTCCAACACCTCCTCGTGGACGATGAAGGTCGATCGCACGCCGCCGGAGGTCGAACTCGGCGGTCAGCTGGCCGAAGCGACCGACGAGACCGAAGGCGACGCCAAAGACCCCGAAAAATGGGACGCGCTGACGCTGCCGGTCTACAACCTGCAGATCGACGCCACCGACGGCAGCACCGCGAGCGCCGCCACCAAGCGCTCCGGCGTCAAAAGCATCGAAGTCTTCCTCGACCAGAAAGCCACCCCGGAGAAAACCTGGACCGAAGCCTCCTGCCCGGCCAGCAGCTGCCCGATGAGCAGGACCTTCACGCTGAAGTTGAACGAACTCAGCGCCGATACCCACCACACCCTCCGGGTCGTGGTGAGGGACTTCGCCGGCAACACGCCTCGCGAAAGCAACATCGAGTTCGAATACATCCCCGCGACCGGGATGAAGGACGAGTACGTGCTGCAGTACTTCCCGCTCCCCGACGGGCAGGGCTCAGAAGACGAAGAAGAACGCCCGAGCCGGCCCGAACTGGCGGTCAACGTCGTCAGCGGCAACCTCGTCTACCGCCAAACCGACGCCGAGGTGCAGGGGGTGGGGGCCGACCTGGGGCTCGACCTCTACTACAACTCGCTGCTGCCGACGTCCCAGAACAGCGAGTGGGGCGACGGCTGGACGCTCTCGCAGACCCCCGGCCTCGAACTCGAGGAACCCGAAGGCCCCGGACCGGTTGACGAAGCGACCATCCTCGAAGAAAGCGGGGCGGTCGAAAGCAAGGTCGAGCTGCCGGCCAGCGTCGGCGAAGAAGAGTTCGACAAGCGGCTGCAGGCGACGCTCACCAAAGAAGCCGGCGGCGAGTTCGCGCTGAGCGACGAAAGCGGCGAAAGCGACGAGACGCTCGTCTTCGATGAAACCGGCCGGGTGCAGGAAGCTCGCACCGGCTCCGCCGCCACCGTCGACTACGACTACGAAGGCGGCAACCTCACCGGGCTCGCGATCGAAGACCCCGGGACGGCGATGGTCGCCCCGGGCTCGCTCGAAGAAGACGCCGCCCCCTCGCCGCCCGCGCTCGCCTTCGCCGCCAACCTCGGCACCTCCGGCTCGGGCGACGGGCAGCTGAAAACGCCCGCCGACGTCCTCGTCGACCCGCAGGGCAACCTCTGGGCCCTCGATCGCGGCAACGCCCGGGTCCAGAAGTTCGACTCCACCGGGCAGTTCCTCGCCAAGTTCGGCAGCGCCGGCACCGCGGAAGGGCAGCTGAACAACCCGAGCGCCCTGGCGATGGACGCCGCCGGCAACCTCCTCGTCGCCGAAAACTACCGCGTCCAGAAGTTCTCCCCGAGCGGCCAGCCGCTCGCCAAATTCGGCTCCTTCGGCCTCGGCCAGGGGCAGTTCTTCCTGCCGAGCGGGATCGCGGTCAGCAGCGACGGCTCGATCTGGGTCGCGGACTCGACCCGCGTGCAGCGCTTCAGCGCCGCGGGCCAGTTCATCGAGCAGGTCGGCGCCTCGGGCACCGGCCAGGTCCTCTCGC
>DATHFL010000212.1:0-3071 GCA_035318125.1 Solirubrobacterales bacterium
GGGCGACCGCGCTGAGCGCGGCCGCCATTTCGCCTAAGAGCCGGACGGTCGAGACCACGGTGTCGCTCATGCCGTCCTCCTGCGGCGGCGGGCCATCAAAGTTCCTCCAGCCGTGCGAAGACCACGGCGGTCCGCGTCGGCAGGACGAGTGGCCCGACCTGATGCATGAGGCCGGCTCCCGCTAGGTCGCGGACGGCCCGCTCGATCCGGTCGCGCCAGCCGAACACTTCGGAAGCGAAGGCCATATGACGCGCCAGCTCGTCGAGCGTCAGGACCTCGGGGTAGATGAAGAGGACCTCCCGCAGGACCGCCGCTTGGTCGCGATCGTCCTGGTCGGCGGTGGTCGTAGCGTGCTCATCACGAGCGCCACTAGGCTTGTCGTGCATGGGAGTTCACCCTCCTGTGCCATGCCCCCGGCTGTTCCAGCAGCGCGGGGGCGCTTTGTCTGAAGATCAAAGCCTAGCACCGTTTTGTCGATTAACCACTAGTTTTAAAACAGATGGCGCTAAACGCAGGTGATTGAAAATCTGTAATGGATCATGGGACGTGCCGATGAACCTCAGCCCGCGCTCGGTAAAGCGATCCGACAGCTCCGCGAGAAACGCGGACTTACGCAGGAAGCGCTCTCACACGAGGCCGGCATCACTACCGGCACCCTCTCACTGATCGAGCGCGGCCAGTCCAACCCGGCATGGGGAACGGTCAGCCGGATTGCGGACGCACTCGGGTCGTCGATGGGCGAGGTGGGGAAGCTCACCGACAAGCTTCAGCGCTAGGCGTGAGCGACGTGCCGAAAGAAGACTCTGGTGCAGATGCTCCGCTGCGATGGTGGTCTGTCGCATTGGTTGTTGACGAGGCCGACAGCCGACCCTTGAGCCGCCAAGAGATCTTCGACGTCATGCACCCGCAGGGTGTCCGCCGCATCAGCATCGGACCTTCTGGGCTCGACGATCCTGAGGAGGTAGCGAGCCTCAAGCTGGAGCTTCAGGCTCCCAGCGCAACGACGGCTCAACGACGAGCAGAAAATTTGCTTATCCAGGCTCGGCGAGCAGCCGGCCTGCCGGATGAAGTGCCTTCAGTCGCCTGGGTCAATCCACTGACGGACGACCCGGCGAGCAGCGTCCGCTTTCTCGACAAGGCCGAAGCGCTGCTTGAAGACGAAGACGAGCAGGACATGGCGGTCGTGGCGGCTCAGATCCACCTTGAGGTGCAGATACGAACGATCCTGCTCAGTGCAGCAGAGGACTCCGGTCCTGACTGGGCCGATGTGCTGCTCCAAACTCGGGGACTGGGCAACCTCAACAACAAGCAGACCCAAGCCCTGATCAAGGCTCTATTGGGCATCGATGTGAAGCAGATGCCTGAGTGGGAGGCCTATAGGAGGCACAACGTTCTGCGCAACGCGATCGTCCATGAAGGACAGGATGCTGAGGAAGAGGAAGCGAGGTCTTCACTGGCCACGGTGCGGGCCATCTGTATTCGACTAGCCAATGCCGCCCGGTCCGGCAGCAGCTAGCCGCACCGATGAGGCGAAAATGAGACGCAGACGCCTAGGAACCGCACGGAATGACTCGGACGCCGCCGGAACGCCGATCCAGCGCTAGACCGAAGACTTGGCTCTGCACCTGGCAATACGCGGTACAGAGCGGAACACCAAGGAATGCGCCCGACGGGAGTCGAACCCGCGACCTTCGGCTTGAAAGACCGACGCTCTTTGGGCCCCCGAAAGGACCCGTTGACCACTGAGCTACGGGCGCTCAGGGGGAACGATAGCCGCGCAGCGGGTTTTGAGCGTTGTCGGCGGGGCTAGGCTTCGGGGCATGGACCTTGGGATCGAGGGGAAAGTCGCCCTTGTCATGGGCGCCAGCCGGGGGATCGGGCGCGGGATCGCGGCTGCTCTGGCGCGGGAGGGGGTGCGGGTTGCGATTGCGAGTCGGTCCGAGGAGCGGCTGGAGGAGGCCGCGGCGGAGATCGGGGAGGCGGCATCTCCGTTTGTCGCCGATGCCACCGACCTCGAGCGCCTGGCGCGGCTGCCGCTCGAGGTCGCCGAGGCGCTCGGCTCGGTCGACATCCTCGTCACCAACACCGGCGGCCCTCCACCGGGCGGCGCGCTGGACCATGGCTTCGAGGAATGGGAGGAGGCCTACCGCTCGCTCGTGCTCGCCCCGCGGATCCTCGCCGGCGCCGTCGTCCCCGGCATGCGCGGCAAGGGCTGGGGCCGGATCGTCAACGTCGGCTCGACGACGACGATCGAGATCAACCCCGCGCTCAACCTCTCCAACGCCCACCGGATGGCGACCGTCGGCTTCCTGAAGACGCTCGCCCGCGAGGTCGCCGGCGACGGGATCACCGTCAACACCGTCGCCACCGGCCGCTTCGCCACCGACCGCATGGCCGAGCTCGGCGGCTCACTGGAGCAGGTGGAAGCTGCCGCGCGGGAGGAAGTGCCGGCGGGCCGGCTCGGCCGGGTCGAGGAGTACGGCGACCTCGTCGCCTTCCTCTGCTCCGAGCGCGCCGCCTACGTCACCGGCACGGTGATCCCGATCGACGGCGGCCTGCTGCGCTCGACTGTTTAGCCCGCGGTCGAGCCGGGCGAATCAGAGAACAGCTCGCCGGCGCGGATCCGCTCGGCCATCGCCTGCGACTCGTCGCGGTAGACGCTGCCGTCCTCGAACTCGATCGTCGGGTACTTCCGCTGCCCGGAGATCCGCTCCAGCTCGTCCCGCTTGCCCGGGCGCAGCGGCCCCTTCACGACCTCGTACTCGATCCCCTGCTCGTCGAGCGCCTTCTGCACCTTCCAGCAGGGGTGGCCGTCGATCTTCACGAACATCGCCGAGCACCTGTGGAGCTTCACCGCCATGCGCCCACCCTAACCGCTATTCACAGCCCTCGCAGCAGCCGCGCCGCCACTCCGCGCAGCGTCCGCTTGCCGTAGGCGTGGTCGGGGTCGAGCTCGGTGAAGATCGCCAGCGCGACTCGGCGGTGGCGGTGCTTGAGCAGGGCGACCTGATGATCGACGAGGCCGGTGCCGCTTCCCCAACCGCCCTTGAGGAAGAGCTTCCAGCCGGACG
>DATHFL010000213.1:0-2905 GCA_035318125.1 Solirubrobacterales bacterium
CGACGATGAGGATGCGGTCGCCCTGCTCGCCGCGCTCGCGGCGGCGGAACAGCGACAGGGGCTACTCGCCCTCGGACTCGCCCGAGTCGCCGCCCTCGCCCTCGGCGGCGGCCTCGCCCTCGCCCTCTTCGCCCTCGCCGACCAGCTCGGCCTCCTCCTCGACCTCCGGCGCGACTTCTTCGACGCGCGGCGGCGAGAGGGTGACGATCGTGATCTCCTCGGGGTCGTCGGCAACGAAGGTAACGCCGTCGGGCGGCGTCACCACCGAGAGCTGAAGGGTGTCGTTGATCTCCATCCCCGAGACGTCGATGACGATGTTGTCGGGGATGTCGGTGGGCAGCGCCTCGACGGTGATCTCGCGGGTGACGTGCTCGAGCACGCCGCCGCCCTTGACGCCGGGCGCGGTCTCGGCGCCTTCGAGCTCCAGCGCCACCTCCGCCTGGATCTTCTCGTCGAGGCGGACCTGCTGCAGGTCGATGTGCTGGAGGCTGCCGCGGACCGGGTGCAGCTGTTCCTCCTTGATCACGACGGGAATCGCTTTGCCGCCGTCGATTTCGAGGTCGAAGAGGGCGGCGCCCTCGCCGGTGATGTTGCGCACCTCGCGTTCGCTCACCTGGAAGGGCGTCGCCTCCGAGCCGCCGGAGTAGACGACGCCGGGGACGACCCCGTCGCGGCGCATGCGCCGCGAGGCGCGCGAGCCGAACTCGGCGCGGGGAGCGACCTTGAGGGTGGAGCGTTTGCTCGCCATCGGACGCAGGAGAATAGAGAAACCCGCCGGGAAACAGCGCCTGTGGCAACCTTGGCGCGTGGCCGACGACTCGAAGATCCCCAAGGGACGGATTCGCCGCTCCGCCAAGCTGGGCTCGATCGTCGGCGTCCAGGGGGCCCGCTACGCCGGCACCAAGGCGGCCAACGTCGGCCGCTCCGAGGAGGTGGGCAAAGAGCACCTCGAGCAGCGCCACCTGGAGACGGCAATGAAGATGGTCGGCGCCCTGGGCCAGATGAAGGGCGCGGCGATGAAGCTCGGCCAGTTCGCCTCCTTCATCGACACCGAGTTCATCCCCGAGGAGTACCGCGAGGTCTACCAGGAGCAGCTGGCGAAACTGCGCACCGACGCGCCGGCGATGCCCTGGGAGAAGGTCGAGACGGTGCTGAGCGAGGAGTACGACGGCGAGCCGCTCTCCGAGTACTTCGCCGAGTTCGAGGAGGAGGCGTTCGCCGCCGCCTCGATCGGCCAGGTCCACCGCGCCGAGCTGCTCGACGGGCGCCAGGTGGCGGTGAAGATCCAGTACCCGGGGATCGCCGAGGCGCTGGACGCCGACCTGCGGAACGCCGGCACGATCGTGCGGCTGGCGCGGGCGATCGCGCCCGGGCTCGACGCCAAGGCGATCGCCGAGGAGCTGCGCGAACGGGTGATGGAGGAGCTCGACTACGAGTACGAGGCGCAGAACCAGCGCTCCTTCGCCCGCGCCTACCGCGAACACCCCTTCATCTACGTGCCGGAAGTGGTGACGCGGCTCTCGCGGCGGCGGGTGCTGGTCACCGAGCTGGTCGAGGGGATGGGCTTCGAGGAGATCAAAGAGCTGCCGCACGAGGAGCGCAGCCGCTTCGGCGAGATCGTCTACCGCGGCAGCTTCGGCTCGATCTACCACCTGCAGCACTTCAACGCGGACACCCATCCCGGCAACTACCTGCTGATGGCCGACGGCCGGGTCGCCTTCCTCGACTTCGGGATGACGAAGAAGCTCGACCGCGAGCAGATCCTGCTCGAGCAGCGCGCCTTCGACGCCGCCTCGCGCAACGACCCCGAGGCCTTCCGCCAGGCGCTGCACGACCTCGGCTTCGTCAAGAAGCCCTCGAAGCTCGACGCCGAGCGACTGCTCGACCACATGCGCGCGGTCGGCGGCTGGTTCGTGACGGAGGACCGCGACCTGGAAATAACGCCGCGGCGGGTGATGAAGATCATCGAGTCGACCAACGACCCGCGCTCGGAGTACTTCGACCTGATGCGGCGCGAGTCGCTCCCCGCCGACGAGCTGATGGGGCGGCGGATGGAAATCGGCGTCGTCGCCGTGCTCGGGCAGCTGCGGGCGAAGCGCAACTGGCACCGGATCGCCCGCGAGTGGGTCTACGCGGACCCGCCGGCGACCGAGCTGGGCGAGCTCGAGTGGGAGTATTTCGAGGAGCGAGGGGTCAAGCGCACGCCTGGTTTGGCCGAAACCCTCTGAGTCCCGAAACCAAGGAGGAACGATGCGCAGGATCAAACGCGGCTGGGGCCTGACGAAGAAGAGCTGGGCCCTGCTGAAGGAGCACCCCTCGCTGATCCGCTTCCCGCTCTACGGCGCGGTGGCGACGACCCTGCTGGCGATCGTCTTCCTCGGTCCAGGCCTCTACCTCTGGGACGAAGACGAGCTGGCGGGCGCGATCCCGCTGATCGCGGTCGGGGTCTACGTCCTCAGCTTCGTCGGCTTCTACTTCAGCGTCGGCCTCGCCGCCTGCGCCGACATGATCTTCCGCGGCCAGGAGGCGACCGTCTCCGACGGGCTCGCGGTGTCGCGCAGCCGCCTCGCCCAGATCAGCGGCTGGGCCGCGGTCTCGGCCGCGATCAGCCTGGTGATGGGCGTGCTCGAAAACCAGGGCGGGACGCTCGGGACCATCGCCGCCCGTCTGGTCGGGATGGCCTGGTCGCTGGTCACCTTCCTCGCGGTCCCGGTGATCGCGATCGAGGGCACCGGCCCGTTCGAGACGATCAAGCGCTCGGCCTCGCTGTTCCGCGAGCGCTGGGGGCAGCAGATCACCGGCAACATCGCGATCGGCGCCGCCGTCTTCCTGCTCGGCGTGCTGCCGGCGATCGTCCTCATCGTCGGCGGGATCGCCGTCTGGTCCTCGGCCTCCTTCCTGGGAG
>DATHFL010000214.1:0-2187 GCA_035318125.1 Solirubrobacterales bacterium
GGCAGGCCCTTCGGGGTGAGGTCTCCGTAGATCGTCCGCTGGGTGAGGCGCCCGACCGCGTCGAAGACGGGGGCCGGCAGGCGCTCCAGCAGCGGCGCGCTGGCCATCAGCGGCAGCCCGAGGAACTCGCGCGGGAAGACGTTCGGCGGCGTCCGCATCGAGACCTGGACCCGCCCCGCCCCGCCCGCGGCGAGGTCGGCGGCGATGTCGGCGCCGGAGTTGCCGCAGGCGACGACGAGGACGCCACGGCCGCGGAACGGCGCCGGGTTGCGGTAGGCGGCGGCGTGCAGGAGCTCGCCGGCGAACCCCTCGCGGCCGGGCCAGTCGGGGACGAAGGGGACGCGGTCGTGGCCGGTGGCGATCACCACCGCCCCGGCCCGGATCGGACCGGCCGAGGTCTGAAGCCGCCAGCCGTCGCCGTCGCGGTCGAGCCGGGAGACCTCGGTGCCGAGCTCGATCCGCAAGCGCCGGCGCCGCGCGTACTCCTCCAGGTAGGCGACGTAGTCGTCGCGGGCGACCCAGCGCCCGAGCCGGCGCGGGAAGCGGCAGCCGGGCAGGCTGGAGACCCAGCTGACGGTGTTGAGCCGCAGGCGGTCGTAGCGGCCCCGCCAGCTGGAGCCGACCGCATCGGCCCGCTCGAGGACCAGCGCCGGCACCCCGGCCCGCTGCAGCATCGCCGCCGCGGCCAGCCCGGCCGGGCCGGCGCCGACGACCACCGCCTCCTCCACGGCGCTACCCGCCGCTCCGCCGGATCTCCTCCAGGGCGCCGTCCCAGAGCCGGCTGCGCGCGGCGATCGCCTCCAGCCCGACCTCCTCGGCGCGGGCGATCCTCGCCGGGTCGCCCGCGCAGGCGGCGTCGAGCAGGCGCAGGGCGAGCGGCCCGTGCTCGTCGTGGTCGAGGGTGATGTGGCGGTCGAGGTAGTGGGCGAAGACGGGCGCCTCGGCGAGCACCTCGGCCATCCCCTCGCGGGCGCTGCCGAGGATGTCGGGCAGGAGGTTCTCGCGGCCGTGGCAGAAGGAGGCGGCGACCTCTTGCAGCTCCCCCTCGGTCGCGACCCGCAGGGTGTGGGCGACGAACTCCCGCGCGGTGGCGGGGATCGCCGGGTGATCGAGCGCCGCCAGCGGCTCGGCCCCGGCCCCGATCCGCGCGACCAGGCCGGCGATCGGCGCCTGGTCGCAGCCGAGCTCCTCCATCGCCGCGCGGTAGAGCTCGAAGTGGCTGAGGTAGCCGCCGCCCGGGCCCTCGTCGCACTCCTCGGCGAGGACGATCTCGGTGATGAAGCGGGCGTGGTCGCCGAGCCCGCGGGGCAGCCAGGGGACGGTGACGCAGGTGACCTCCGCCTGCAGGCGCTTGAGCAGGCTGAAGAAGTCCCAGACCGCGAAGACGTGGTGCTTCATGAAGATCCGCACCCGCTCGACGCTGGTCAGCTCCGCGTAGAGGGGGTGGGCGCTGAGCCGCTCGCGCGCCGCCTCGATCGCCGTCGCCTGGCTAGGCAGCGTCACGCAGGGCCTCCCTCCCGAGCACCGGCAGCTCGCCGCGCTGCAGCAGACGACGGGCCTCGACCCGGCGCACCTTCCAGGTCGCCGTCCGCGGCAGCGACTCCCAGCCGCAGTGGTGAGGCGGATTGAGCAGCGGGAAGTCCTTGGTCGCCTCGGCCCAGGCCCGGAGGTCGAGCGGCCGATCGTCGCGGGTGCAGGCGAGCGGGGTCAGGGTGCCGTCGGCGAGCGGGACGAAGGCGACCTCGAGCAGCGCCGGCAGCCGCTGCAGCAGCAGGTCCTCCAGCGCCAGCAGGCTCTCGGCGCGGGCGCTCTCGTCGATCTCGCGGTCGTGCAGGTGCAGGCAGCCCCAGCGGCTGCGCCGGCCGACGTCGGTCATCCGCCACCAGCCCTGGCGGAAGTTGGCGGCGTAGTAGGCGGGGCGGCCGAGGTAGTCGATCACCAGCGACTTCGAGCGGACGACGATCTCCCCCACCCCGCGGCGGCGCGAGCCGGCGCCCTCGCCGAGGATGCGGAAGCGCGAGAAGCCGGGGATCGCGTGGCCGACGCAGCGCCCGTCGGCGTGGCGGGCCAGCGACCGGGTGTAGAAGCGGGTGGTGATCGGGCCGGTCTCGGTCTGCCCGTACTGCTGCACGTAGAGCGGGGTGCGGCGGGAGGAGCCGTCGAGCAGGGCGCGCATCGTCCGCGGGT
>DATHFL010000215.1:0-15421 GCA_035318125.1 Solirubrobacterales bacterium
GCGGTTTTGGGGCCGATGCCTTTGAGGGCGCTGAGGCCAACGTCTAAGACGCTCGGGCGGGGCCAGTGGATGGGGGCCTCCAGCAGCTGGCCGCGGCTCAGCGGCTCCTTGCCGGCGAAGGCGCGGACTACTGGGCTGCCAGCAGCCACCACCAGCTCGGCTGCCCCCCCTCGTGGGCCTCGACCTCGACGCCGTCGGGGACGTGGGTGTCGATCTCGGCGAGCGGGATCGGCGCCCCCTCGCCGGCGATCACGGTGACGATCTCGGACTCCTCGGCGAGGCGCTGCATCACCTGGTTGAGGGTGGAGCCCGCCCCGCCCCAGGCGACGATCTCGCCCTCGACGAAGCCGACCGCGTCGCCCTTCTTGAAGCGCCCCTGGGCGTCGTCGCGGGCAGCGGGGGCGACGCCGCCGATCGCGACGCCTTCGAGCGCCGTCTCCAGCCGTTCGGCGTTCTCGTCCAGCGGCGCGTCGGGATCGAGCTCGACCAGCGCCAGCAGGCTCGCCTGCTGCGACGTCGCCGGCACCACCCGCGCCGGCTTCTCGGAGAGCTCGCAGGCGCGCTCGGCGGCCATCACCACGTTCGAGGAGCTGGGCAGGACCAGCACCTCCTCGGAGGCGACGCTGTGGATGCCGGCGAGGAGCTCGTAGGTGGAGGGGTTGAGGGTCTCGCCGCCGGGGACGACGTGGGCGCCGAGCTCGCCGAAGAGGCGCTGCAGGCCCTCGCCGGCGGCGACCGCGACGGCGCCGGTGCGCCCGGCGCTGAGGCGGGCGTCGCGTTCGGCCATCTGCTCGCGCATGTCGGCGACGTCGAGGTTGGCCACCTCCCCCACCCCGTCGAAGACCGCGACCGCGGCCTCCGGCGTGTCGGTGTGGACGTGGACCTTGAGGGTGACGTCGTCGCCGACGACGAGGACCGAGTCGCCGAGCTTCTCCAGCCGCGGCAGGTACTCGCGGTTGCCGAGGCCGCTGCCGGAGACGATGAAGTTGGTGCAGTAGCGGTAGCGGCTGTCCTCATGGTGCGGGAGGCTGCGGCGCGGCGGCTCGTGGTGGGGCACCGCCGGCAGCGCGGCGCCGTCGCCGCGGAGGCCCGCGACCACCCCGGCGAGGATCAGGACGAGGCCGTGGCCGCCGGCGTCGACGACGCCGGACTCGCGCAGCACCTCAAGCTGCTCCGGGGTGCGGGCGACGGCGCGCTCGCCGTCCTCGATCGCCCGCTCCAGCACCTCGGCGAGGACCGCGTCCTGCTGCTCTTCGCTGGCGTCGGGGCCGAGCCGCTGCTTCTCCTGCTCGAGGTGGGCGAGCTGGCGGGCGAGCGAGTGGGCCATCTCGCGGAAGACGGTCAGCATCGTCCCCTCGGCCGGCTCCCGCACCGAGTCGTAAGCGGCGTCGGCGGCGCGGGCGAAGGCGGCGGCGACCAGGGTCGGGTCGATCAGCTCGCCGGGCCGGCTGGCGAGCTCCTCGGCGGCGCCGCGGACGATCTGGCTGAGGATGACGCCGGAGTTGCCGCGCGCCCCCATCAGCGCCGCCCGCGCCAGCGCCTGCACCAGCTCGGTGCGGCCGACCTCGTCGACCGACTGGCCGTCGAGGCGGTCGAGCTCCTCCATCACCGCGCGCAGGGTCATCGCCATGTTGTCGCCGGTGTCGCCGTCGGCGACCGGGAAGACGTTGAGGTCGTTGACCTCCTGGCGGCGGGCCTCCAGCGAGGCATAGGCAGAGCTGATTACCCGGCGGAAGCGGGCGATTTGGGTCTCGGGCATCCACCGGAGAATCTATTCCCCAGCCGCGACGCGATGGATGTTCACACCTCGCCGCCCCGGCCATTGGTACGGTGCCCGCTCCAAATGAGACGTTTCGCCTCCTGGACCACCAGTCACCGCAAGACCGTGATCGTCGGCTGGATCGTTGCCCTCGTCGGAGTCGGCTTCATCGCCAGCTCGGTCGGGTCGGACTTCTCCGAAGAATTCAGCCTGCCCAGCTCCGACTCCAAGGACGCCCTCGACCTGCTCGAAAACCGCTTCCCCGCGCAGGCGGGCGACACGGTCCAGATCGTCTACAAGGCCGAAGCCGGGGTCGAGGCCCCGGCCGTCAAGCAGACGATGGAGGGTGTCTTCTCGAAGGTCGACGCCTTCCCCCACGTCAGCGAAGTCGCCAGCCCCTACGAGAAGGGCGGCGCCGCCGCGGTCAGCGAGGACGGCGAGATCGCCTACGCGACCGCCCAGTTCAACGTCACCACCGACAAGCTGAACGACGACGAAGTCAAGGAGATCATGGACACCGCCCAGGCGGCCGGCGGCGACGGCCTCCAGGTCGAGGTCGGCGGCGCCCCGGTCGAGGAAGTCCGCGGCGAAGAAGAAGAAGGCTCCTCGGAGATGATCGGCATCCTCGCCGCGATCGTGGTGCTGCTGCTGAGCTTCGGCTCGGTCGTCGCGATGGGACTGCCGATCGTCACGGCGCTGTTCGCGCTCGGGGTCGGGATCAGCGTCATCACCCTCTTCACCCACGTCTTCAACACCGCCGAGTTCGCGCCGCAGCTGGCGTTCATGATCGGGCTCGGCGTCGGGGTCGACTACGCCCTGTTCATCCTCACCCGCTTCCGCAACGGGCTCGACGAGGGCCTCGACAAGCGCGAAGCCGCGGTCGCCGCGGTCGACACCGCCGGGCGGGCGGTGCTCTTCGCCGGGATCACGGTGATCATCTCGCTGATGGGGATGCTGCTGCTCGGCCTCCCCTTCCTCTACGGGGTGGCGAGCGCGGCGGCGATCGCCGTGCTGTTCACGATGATCGCGGCGCTTACCCTGATGCCCGCGCTGCTCTCGATGGCCGGCGATTGGGTCAACCGGCTGCGCATCCCCGGCCTCGGCAGCGGCGCCCGCAGCATCGACGAGGCTGGCTGGTGGTTCCGCTGGAGCCGTCGCATCCAGCGGCGGCCGTGGATCGCGGCGCTGCTCTCCGGTGGCCTGCTGCTGGCGCTCTGCATCCCCACCCTCTCGCTGCGGATCGGCACCAACGACGCTGGCACCGACCCGGCCGGGACGACGACGCGCGAGGCCTACGACCTGCTCGCCGAAGGCTTCGGGCCGGGCTTCAACGGGCCCTTCCAGATCGTCGCGGCGCTGCCGGAGAAGGGCGATGACGAAGCGCTGCAGCAGCTCCACAACGAGCTGCAGAGCGAAGAAGGCGTCGAAGCGGTCACCGACGTCACCCTCAACCCGGACGAAACCGTCGGCGTCTTCCAGCTCTATCCGACCACCTCGCCGCAGAGCGCTGACACCACCGACCTGCTCGACCGCATCCGCGACGAAACGATCCCGCCGGTCGAGGAAGCCACCGGCGCCCAGGTCCACGTCGGCGGCATCAACGCGATCTTCGAGGATTTCGGCAACGCGATCGCCGACAAGCTGCCGCTCTTCATCGGCGTCGTCGTCCTGCTCTCGGCGCTGCTGCTGATGATCGTCTTCCGCTCGCTGCTGGTGCCGCTGAAGGCGGTGCTGATGAACCTGCTCTCGATCGGCGCCGCCTTCGGGCTGATCGTCGCCGTCTTCCAGTGGGGCTGGGGTGCCAGCCTGATCGGCGTCGACTCCACCGGCCCGATCATCTCCTTCTTCCCGATCTTCCTCTTCTCGATCGTCTTCGGGCTCTCGATGGACTACGAGGTCTTCCTGATGTCGCGGATCCACGAGGAGTGGGAACACCGCAAGGACGCCACCGAAGCCGTCACTCGCGGCCTCGCCCTGACCGGCCGCGTGATCACCGCGGCGGCGGCGATCATGGTCACCGTCTTCCTCTCCTTCATGATCGGCGACGACCGGATCATCAAACTCTTCGGGCTCGGCCTCGCCTCGGCGGTCTTCATCGACGCCGTGATCATCCGCTCGGTCCTGGTGCCGGCGGTGATGCAGCTGCTCGGGAAGCGGGCCTGGTACTTCCCCGCCTGGCTCGACCGCGTCTGCCCCAAGCTCCACGTCGAGCCGGCGGAGGGCGACCCCTCGCCCACCGGCGAGCACCCGGCGGTAGAGCCGGCCTACAGCAGGTCGGAGATTTAGACCAGTCAACGACCACGATCGTGGTGCAGAGCCCGCGCGACGTCGGCGATGACGCGCGCGGGCTCTTCTTCGAGCTGGCGTTCGCTGAACCGCAGGACGACGAGGCCGCGCTGGCGGAGGTCTAGGTCGCGCGCCCGATCGGCATGGAAGCTCTCCGAGCCGCGGTGGTAGGCGAAGCTGTCGGTCTCCACCACCAGCCGCTGCGCGCGCCAGAGGAAGTCGACCTCCCAGCGCCCCAGCTTCACGTTGGTCTCAGGGAGGGGCAGGCGGTGGCGGTGGCAGAGGTCGAGGAAGAGATCCTCGAGGTCGCTGCGGGAGCGGCGGCCCTCGGTGCCTTCGAGGCGGATTCCCTTGAGCTCTGCCTGGCGGCGGGCGCGGCGGACCAGGTAGGGAGGAACGGTGCTGTGGAGGTCGTCGACGGTGCGTTGGACGGTGGTGACGGGGATGTTGTGGCGGCGGGTGACGGGCTGCCCTCCCCTCCCTCCTCTGATTGGCAGGGAGGAGGGAGGGGAGGGCAGTCGTGTGAGAGAGGGACAACGGTGGAGGTGGATGCCGCGGCGGGATTTGCGGCCGGAGGTGGTTGGGACGGAGACGTGGACGGGGCCGTCGATTGGGCGCAGGAGGTCCCACAGGGCTGCGGCGGAGGAGTGGCTCAGGACGGCGTCTTCGCCGCAGGCGAGAACCGCCGCCATCCAACGCGCGTGGAGATTGAGGGAGGGAGACATGCTGTAGACGCCGCGATGTAATGGCCGCAGCTGTCCTTTGCGAACGCGGATCGTGATCGCCCTCGATCCCAACCCAGCGTCTTCGAGTTGCCGCCGCGTAACTACCCCATGCTGTCGAGCCGCCACAACCGCGACCCTCGCATCCGCCGTGTCACTTTTTGCGCCCATATGGGCGCATAAGTCGACAGGCCTTAGAGATTCGCCCCCTCCACGGAGGACGTACTGCGGATTAAGCGGCCTTCGTGACCTTGCCGGCCTTCAGGCACCGCGTGCAGACGTAGGCGCGCATCGGGCGGCCCGCCTCTTGGATCCTCACCTTTTGCAGGTTCGGCTCGAAGCGGCGCTTGGTGGCGACCATCGAGTGGCTTCGGGAGTGGCCGAACGCCGGTCCCTTGCCGCAGCTGTGGCATACCTTGGCCATCGGTCGCGGGATGGTACCTGAGTCAGCTGATCTGGCGCTTGAGCAGGGCCATGCGGGCGACCGTGAGGGCGGCGTTGCGGCCCTGGTCGCGCTTGTCGCCGCCGGAGCGGGCCAGCGCCTGCTCCATGTTGTCGCAGGTGATGACGCCGAAGGCGCAGGGGACGCCGGTCGAGAGCTGGACGTCCTGGATGCCGCGGGCGGCCTCGGCGCAGACGAAGTCGTAGTGGTCGGTCTCACCGCGGATGACGACGCCGAGGCAGGCAACCCCGGCGTAGCCGTTCTCGGCGAACTGCTTCGCCGCGAAGGGGAGCTCGTAGGCGCCGGGGACGGAGGCGTGGACGACGTTGCCGATCGGAACCCCCGCCATCTTGAACCCGTGGTCGGCGCCGTCCAGCAGCCGCAGCGCCAGTTCCTCGTAGAAGCGGCCGACGACGACGGCGAAGCGGAGCGGCGCCAGCACCCCGCGCTCCTCCTCGGTGAACTCCTCCAGGAAGGCCCCCGCCTCAGCCATCGGCTTCCCTGGCGTCGCGTTCGGACTCGTCGTGGATCATCTCCTCGTCGAGCGCCAGCCCCTGGTGGTGCAGCGAGTGGCCCATCTTGTCGCGCTTGACGCGCAGGTAGGCCTCGTTGTGGGCGTTGGGAATCGACTCGATCGGCACCTGCTCGGTGACCGAGAGGCCGTAGCCCTCGAGGCCGACGATCTTTTTCGGGTTGTTGGTGAGGATGCGGATGCTGGTCAGGCCGAGGTCGCCGAGGATCTGGGCGCCGATCCCGTAGTCGCGCAGATCGGCGGGCAGACCGAGCTTGAGGTTGGCCTCGACGGTGTCGGCCCCTTCCTCCTGCAGCTTGTAGGCCCGGAGCTTGTTGAGCAGGCCGATCCCGCGCCCCTCCTGGGAGAGGTACAGCAGGACGCCGCGGCCCTCGCGCTCGATCATCGCCAGCGCCGCTTCCAGCTGCTCGCCGCAGTCGCAGCGCATGCTGTGGAAGACGTCGCCGGTCAGGCACTCGCTGTGGACGCGGACCAGCACGTCCTCCTCGCCGCTCACCTCGCCCTTGACCATCGCGACGTGGTGTTTGTCGTCAACCAGCGAGCGGTAACCGACCGCGGTGAAGTCGCCGAAGACCGTCGGCAGGGCGGTGCCGACCACGCGCTCGACCAGCTTCTCGGTCCGCCGCCGGTAGGCGATCAGGTCGGCGACCGTGATCATCTTCAGCCCGTGCTTCTCGCAGTAGGGGACGAGGTCCGGGACCCGGGCCATCGTCCCGTCGTCGTTCATCACCTCGCAGATCACGCCGGCCGGGGTGAGACCGGCGAGGCGGGCGAGGTCGACGCTGGCCTCGGTGTGGCCGGTGCGCTCGAGGACGCCGCCGTCTTTGGCGCGCAGCGGGAACATGTGGCCGGGGACGACGATGTCGCGCGGCCCCGACTCGGGGTCGATCGCGACCTGGATCGTGTGGGCGCGGTCGTGGGCTGAGATCCCGGTGCTGACCCCGCCGGCGGCCTCGATCGTCACCGTGAAGGCGGTCTGCAGCGGCGCCTCGTTCTTCGCCGCCATCAGGTTGAGGCCGAGCCGTTCGCAGCGCTGCGCGGTCAGCGCCAGGCAGATCAGCCCGCGCGCCTCCTTGGCCATGAAGTTGATCGCCTCCGGGGTCGCGAACTGCGCCGCCATCACCAGGTCGCCCTCGTTCTCGCGGTCCTCGCCGTCGCAGACGACGACCATGCGGCCGGCGCGGATCTCCTCGATCGCCTCCTCGATCGTCGCGAACGGGCTCGCGCCCGTCGCCTTCGCCTCTTCTTGTCGCTGGGTCTCGGCCATCTGGCTCACGCCTGCTCCTTTCCGGCGAATGGTGCCACCAAACGCTCCACGTACTTGGCCACGATGTCGCACTCGACGTTGATCTTGCTTCCCGGCTGAAGCTCGCCGAGGTTCGTCCGCTCCAGGGTCTCGGGGATGAGCGAGACCTCTGCCCAGCTGTCGCCGAGCTCGGCGACGGTGAGGCTGACGCCGTTCAGGGTGATCGAGCCCTTGCCGACCACATAGCGCAACAGCTGCGGGGTGAGGTCGACGCGGATACGGCGGGCGAAGCCGTCGTCTTCAGCGGAAGCAACGGTCCCAACTCCGTCCACGTGCCCTTGGACGATGTGGCCGCCGAGGCGGTCGCCAGTCTTCATCGCGAGCTCCAAGTTGACGCGGGTGCCCTGCTCCACGGCGTTAAGAGCGGTCACCTCCAGCGTCTGGTTCATCGCCTCGGTTTCGAAGCTGTCCCCATCTACTGCCGTTGCGGTGAGGCAGCAGCCGTTGACGGCAACCGAATCGCCAAGCGCGATCTCGGAAACGAGCTGGGTGGCGATGCGCAGGCGCGCGCCGTCGCCTGCCCGCTCGACGGACTCGACGGCTCCCACGTCTTCGATCAATCCAGTGAACAACTCACCACTCCTTGAATCGGGCCGTGATCAGGGTGTCTTCGCCAATGCGCTCCGATGACGACTCAAGGGCCGCTTGGCGCGCGGGTCCTGTCTCCGATCGGGGGCCCTCCCTACCGGGAGAGTCCTCCCGATCGTCGCCACCCGCGCGAGGGAGCGGATTTGGTTGACGACCTAGGAGCATCGGGGCGATGAAGGTACGGGATTCGTCGATTTGATCGGAGGAGAGGAAGGAAGAGGCAAGAGTCCGGCCGCCCTCCAGGAAGAGGCTGGTGATGCCGCGGTTACCCAGCTCACGGAGGGCTGGCTCGATTCCAGTCGCCACGAGGATCTCCGCGCCAGCCGCTCGAAGGGCATTGGTGTCCGCATCGGGGCCGGTGACGACGAGGACCGGAGACTGGTCGAGCGTGTTGAACAGCTGGCTGTCCAGTGGTAGGCGTGCTTGCGAATCGAAGACGACGCGGAGGGGCTGGCGTGCTCCCTCTACGCGGGCAGTTAGGAGCGGATCGTCAGCGAGGGCGGTGCCGATACCGACGGCCATGGCATCGGATTCGGCGCGCCATTTGTGGACGAGCTCCCGACTCTCGGGGCCGGAGATCCAGGGGCTGTCGCCCGGTGCGGTGGTCGTCTGGCCATCGAGCGACATCGCCATCTTGAGGATCACCAGCGGTAAGCCCGTGCGGGCGTGTTTGCGGAAGGGCTGATTGAGGCGTCTAGCTGCCGTGGCCTCGGCACCAGACGCAAACGCCACCTCCACCCCGCCATCCCGAAGAATGCCGGGGCCGCGCCCAGATGCCTTCTCACTCGGATCGTCGGAGGCGATGACGACCCGCGCAATCCCCGCTTCGAGCACTGCCTCGACACACGGAGGCTGCCGCCCCTGGTGCGCACACGGCTCCAGCGTCACATACATCGTCGCCCCCGCCGGATCCTCACCCCGGCTGCGGCAATCCTCCAAAGCCGCCCGCTCGGCATGCAGCCCACCAAGCTCAGCATGGAACCCCTCGCCAATCACCTGCCCATCGCGCACGACGACCGCTCCCACAAGCGGATTCGGGCTAACCCGCCCTCGCCCGCGCTCAGCAAGCTCCAGAGCTCGCCTTAGATGCGCCTGATCCGTTACGTCAACCTGGGAATTCATAGCGTTGATTGACTCGTCAATCAGTCTACTCCCCGTCCCTCGGCTTCAAACGTTCCTCGCGCGGGTGGCGACGATATTGAGGACTCTCCCGGTAGGGAGAGTCCTCAATATCGGAGACAGGACCCGCGCGCCAAGCGCATAGTCCCTCACACCAATAGCGGCAGGCCAGCGGACCGGAAGCACGAATACGCTGATGGCGATGAAGCTCATCATCCAGATCCCCTGCCTTAACGAGGAGGAGACCCTCCCGCAGACGCTCGCCGACCTGCCGCGCTCGGTCCCCGGCATCGACGAGATCGAGCTGCTGGTGGTCGACGACGGCTCGACCGATCACACGGTCGAGGTGGCGCGGGAGTGCGGCGTCGACCACGTCGTCCGGCTGACCAACAACAAGGGGCTGGCGGCGGGGTTCCAGGCGGGGCTCGACGCCTGCCTCAAACTCGGCGCCGACGTCGTCGTCAACACCGACGCCGACAACCAGTACCAGGGGGCGGATGTGGCCAAGCTGGTGGCGCCGATCGTCGCCGGCGAGGCCGACATGGTCGTCGGCGACCGCCGCGTCGCCCAGATCGACCACTTCTCCGGCTCGAAAAAAGGGTTGCAGCGGCTCGGCAGCTGGGTCGTGCGGCGGCTCTCGGGGACCGATGTCACCGACGCCACCTCCGGCTTCCGCGCCTACAACCGCGAGGCCGCCCTGCAGCTGCTGGTCGTCGACAACTTCACCTACACGCTGGAGAGCCTGATCCAGGCCGGGAAGATGAGGATCGCCGTCGACGAGGTCGCGATCGGGACCAACCCGAAGACGCGCGAGTCCCGTCTCTTCGCCTCGACCGGCGCCTACGTGCGCCGCAACGCGCCGGCGATCCTCCGCATCTACGCCCGCTACGAGCCGCTGCGCGCCTTCACCGCCGTCGGCGCCGTCGTCCTCCTGTTCGCCCTCGCCGCCTGGATGCCGTTCCTGATCGACTGGATCTTCAATGGCGACAGCACCGGCCACGTGCAGTCGCTGATCCTCGGCGCGGTGCTGTTCATCGCGGCGATGCAGCTGTTCGCGCTCGGGGTGATCGGCGACCTGCTCGCCGGGCAGCGGGTGATGACCCAGCGCGTCTTCGAGCGGGTGCGGCGGGTCGAGCTGGCGGTCGGGGTCGAGCCCTCCCACTACGAGCCCGGCGGCAAGGGCGAGTGAGCGGCGGGCGCCAGGGCGACGGCACCGCGACCAGCGCCCAGTACGGCAAGACGGCGAGCTTCCTGGCGATCGGCGTCGGCCTCACCGGCGTCATCACCTACGCCTACTTCCTGATCGCCTCGCACGTCCTCTCGAAGCCCGACTACGGGCAGATCACCGTGCTCTGGTCGGCGGTCTTCATCACGATCTCGACCCTCTACCGGCCGGTCGAACAGCTGCTCTCCCGCCACATCTCCGAGCGCCTGGTCAAGGCAGAACCGCTGGGGCAGGCGATGCGGGTCGCCTCGACGATCCAGATCGGCCTGGCGCTGTTCTTCGCGGTGCTGGCGCTGGCGCTGCGGGGGCCGATCCAGGACGACCTCCTCGAAGGCAACGAAACGCTCTACTGGGTCTTCTTCGGCGCCGTCCTCTTCTACGCCGCCAGCTACTTCGCCCGCGGCTTCCTCGCCGGGCAGCGCACCTTCGGCCTCTTCACGGCGCTGATCCTCTCCGAGTCCTGCTTCCGCACCCTCTTCGCGATCCTCGTCGCGGTCGGCCTGCTGAGCGGCCAGTCCTGGGTCGCGATCGGGATCGTCGCCGCGCCGAGCCTCTCGCTGATGGTCGTCCCCTTCGCCTTCCTGCGGCGGGCGAAGAAGCGGCAGGCGCAGGCGCCTCCCGAGGCCGAGCAGACGCCCTCTGAGGAGATGACGATGAAAGAGGGCGGCGGCTTCGCCGCGGCGGTGCTGGTGATCATGTTCAGCGAACAGGCCTTCCTCAACGCCGGGCCGCTGGTCATCCGCGGCCTGGAGGGTGCCGCCGCCGCCGGGTTCATCTTCAACGTGCTGATGATCGCGCGGGCGCCGCTGCAGCTCTTCCAGGCGGTCTCGACCAGCATCCTCCCCCACCTGACCAGCCTCCGCGCCTCCACCGACCCGGACAGCGAGCGCGAATTCCACCGGACGGTGCTGATGGTCCTGACCGGAGTCGCGATTTTCGCCGTCCTCGCCGCGGTCGCTTTCTTGGCTGCAGGCCCGCAGATGATGCAGCTCGCCTTCAGCGCGAAGTTCGAGTACGACCGGCCGGGGCTGCTGCTGGTGACGCTGGGGATGGGGCTCTACCTCGGCGCGGTCACCCTCAACCAGGCCTGCGTCGCCCAGGGGCAGGTACGGCGGGCGGCGGCCCGCTGGATCTCCTGCGCCGGCTTCTTCATCCTCTGGAACTTCCTGCCGATCGTCGAGAACGAGTTCCGCCGCGT
The DNA here is from genome assembly GCA_035318125.1 of Solirubrobacterales bacterium. GTDB lineage: Bacteria > Actinomycetota > Thermoleophilia > Solirubrobacterales > 70-9 > VAYN01. The sequence continues at coordinate 11,178 of DATHFL010000215.1, forward strand.
CGAGATCGGCTTCGCGCTGACCGCGGGCGTGCTCTTCGCCCTCCTCTACCTCGTCTACCGCCGCCCGCACGAACGGCCGGAGGACGTCCCGCGCGAGGGCTCGACCGAGGAGCTCGAGCTGCGGCTGTCGCAGATCGACGAGAACGTCTGAATCGCTCAAATCAGCGTCACTGCTGCAATGCATTGCCCTAGAGAAATTGGCAACTGTTCCTCTAGGGTCGCCCGATCGGTGCTCATGACGCTCAGCTGATCCTCATTGCCGGGGTCCTCCTCGCCGCGGGGATCGCCGGTGCGCTGCTCGCCGACCGGCTGCGTGTGCCCGGGCTGCTGCTCTTCCTGGCGCTGGGGATGCTGGCCGGCTCGGAAGGCGTCGGCGGGATCGAATTCGACGACGCCGAGCTGGCGCGGACGCTGGGGACGATCGCCCTCGTCCTGATCATCTTCGAGGGTGGGCTGACCGCGGGCTGGTCGGAGATCCGCCCGGTGCTGGGGACCGCCGCCTCGCTGGCGACGGTGGGCACCGCCGTCACCGCCGTGGTTGCGGGGGTGGCGGCGAAACTGCTGTTCGGGCTCAGCACCCTGGAAGGGATGCTGGTCGGGGCGGCGATCGCGGCGACCGACTCGGCGGCGATCTTCGCGGTACTGCGGCGCTCGACCCTGGAGAAGCGGCTGGCGCGCTCGCTCGAGGGCGAGTCGGGGATGAACGACCCGGTCGCGCTGCTGCTGGTGATCGGGTTCATCGAATGGATCCAGGAGCCCGGCTACGGCTTCGCCGACATGGCCGGCCTGCTGGCGCTGAAACTGGCCCTGGGGGCGGCGATCGGGGCTGGGCTGGGCTGGGCCGCGGTGAAGGCCCTCGACCGCATCCAGCTGCCGAGCGACGGCATCTACCCGGTGGCGACGATCGCGATCGCCGGCCTCGCCTACGGCTTCCCCGAGCTCGTCCACGGCTCCGGCTTCCTCGCCGTCTACCTGACCGCGCTCGCCCTCGGCTCCGCCCGCATCCCCGCCCAGCGGACGATCGTCGCCTTCCACCAGGGGCTCGGCTGGGTCGCGCAGATCTCCCTCTTCATCCTCCTCGGGCTGCTGGTCTTCCCCGCCAGCCTCGACGACGTCGCCTTCGAGGCCCTCGCCCTCTCTGCCGTGCTGATCGTGGTCGCGCGCCCGGTCGCCGCCTTCCTCGCCACCGCGCTGGCGCCGCTGAACGTGCGCGAGCGGCTGATGCTCGGCTGGGCGGGACTGCGCGGGGCGACCCCGATCTGGCTCGCGACCTTCCCGGTGGTGGCGGGGATCGGCGCCGGCGACGAACTCTTCGCGATCGTCTTCTTCGTCGTCGTCAGCTCGACCCTGGTCCAGGGGGCGAGCTTCGAGCCGCTGGCGCAGCGGCTGGGGCTGACCACCGACGAGCCGGCGCTGCCGCGGCGGCTGCTGGAGTCGGGGCGGATCCGCCGCATGGGCGGCGACGTGATCGCCTACCGCCTGCCCCCGGGCGCCGCCGCCGCCGGCCACCCGGTGCGCGACCTCGAACTGCCGCGGGAGGCGCTGGTCAACGTGATCGTCCGCGACGGCGACGCGCTGCCGCCGCGCGGCTCGACCGAGCTGCGCGAGGGCGACGAGCTCCACATCCTCGTCCGCAGCGAGCTGCGCGACGAGGTCGAGGCGATGACCCGGAAGTGGGCAAAGGGCCCAATCGGCCGCCCCGCCCCACCCCCGCTCCCCCGCCGAGCGGCCTCGCAGGTCTTCACGGTGCGACCGGCCGGCGACGCCGACGAGCTCGGCGAGGAGGTCGACGGGATCGCGATCGTTTCCGTGCTGCGCGACCGGGGCGCGCACGGCACCTATCTCGTGGCTCTAGCCGACGGCCGTTACGCCGTGGTCGGCGCCGGTGTGATCGCCGTGGGTGGCCGCAGAGCACTTGCAAGCTGGTGTGAGAGACGCAGCGAACGACCAGACGTCGACTCCGCTGAGCGCGCCTGGTGGCAAGAGGTCACGGGAGCCCTGATCGCCCGCGGCTGAGGAGGGGTCGGGTGCTCCCTCGCCAGACACTCAACCCCGAGCCATAGCGAGGGGTGTCTGGAGAGGGAGCACCCGACCCCTCCCCCACCAACCCTAAGAAGCCCCAGCCGCCTCAGCGATAGCCGCATAAGCGGCCGCAGGATCGTCGGCCCCGAACACCGCCGATCCCGCGACGAAGAGATGCGCCCCGGCGGCAGCCAGCGGGCCGGCGGTATCGACGTCGACGCCGCCGTCGACCTCAATTCTGGCTTTGCCGGCCAGCGGCGCCAGCCGCTCGACCTTTTCCGGCGAGGTCTCGATGAAGGACTGTCCGCCCCAGCCCGGGTTGACGGTCATGCAGAGGACGAGGTCGGCCATCCCGCGCAGCTCCCCCACCGCCTCGACCGGCGTGCCGGGGTTGATCGCGATCCCGGCCAGGCAGCCGAGCTCGCGGACCGCGGCGAGGGTGCGGTGGGCGTGCGGCGTCGCCTCCTCGTGGAAGGTGATCGAGTCGGCGCCGGCCTTGGCGAACTCGGCGATCTGCCGCTCGGGCGCCTCGATCATCAGGTGGACGTCGACGACGCCGCCGGCGTCGTGGACCTGGTCGGCGATCCCGCCGAGGACCAGCGGCCCGATCGTGATCGGCGGCACGAAATGTCCGTCCATGACGTCGAAGTGGATCACCCGCGCCCCGGCGTCCATCACCTCGGCCACCTGCGTGCCGAGCCGGCCGAAGTCGGCGGAAAGGATCGACGGCGCCACCCGGGGGCTCCCTAGTAGCTCTCGCATCTGCTCGCTCACGGCCGTGAGCCTACTGAGCGCCTGCGGATGCGATCAGGCGATTCGCAACATCGACGCTCCGCACGACTGGCATTGCATGTCGGCGGTGCGGTCCATCCGCGCGATCGTCTGGTGCTCGCCGCAGTTGGGGCATTGGGAGACGAGTTCGAAGCGGGTGAGGCAGTTGACGCAGCGCAGGCGGCCCGGCAGCTGGGTCGGGCGCAGCCAGGGCTCGCCGCAGTTCGGGCAGGGCGCGCGGTCCAGGGGATTCGAGTCCCCGGTATTCGACTGGTTGGGGTGGCTCACTCCCTTAATGATGCCTGCTCAGCGCCTTTGAGGCGGGCGATGAAGAAGCCGGTGGTGCGATCGCGGTCGGGGCGCAGCTGCAGGCAGCGCGGCTCGGCGGGCGCCGCGAGCTCCGGGGCGCGGGCGCCGAGGTCGTCGAGCTCCAGCGGCGGCACCTCGCCGGCGGCCGATGCCTGCAGCAGGGCAGCGATCCGCTCCTCGTTCTCGCGGCGGGAGATCGTGCAGGTCGAGTAGACGAGGGTGCCGCCCGGGCGCAGGACGGCGGCGGCGTTGCGCAGCATCTGGTCCTGCGCCTCGGTCAGCCGCTCGATCGCCCGCGGCGACTTGCGCCAGCGGGCGTCGGGGCGCGAGGCGAGGGTGCCGAGGTCCGAGCAGGGCGCGTCGAGGAGGACGCGGTCGAAGCCCGGTGCCATCCCCGAGGCGGTCGCGTCGGCCTCGACCACGGTGACGCTGCGGAGGCCGAGCCGGCTCGCCTGGGCGGCGACTTCGCCGGCGCGGGCCGGGTCGAGCTCGACCGAGACGATCTCGCCGCGGTCGCCGATCCGCTCGGCGATCTGGCCGGTCTTGATCCCGGGGCCGGCGCAGAGGTCGAGGACGTGCTCGCCCTCCTGGGGGTCGAGGACCTCGATCACGGCGGCGGAGCCGCGGCTCTGCGGCGTCAGCTCACCCGCGGCGATCGCCGCCGGGACCGCCTCGCCGGTGCGGCCCGCGATCACGATCGTCTCCGGAGGCGCCAGCGGCCAGGCGGCCTTGGGGGCGCGAACTTCCACCCCGGCCTCGCGCAGGCGCGCCAGCATCGCCTCGCGCTCGCCGCGCAGGACGTTGACCCGCATCGCCACCTCGGCCCGCTCGTTGCAGGCGGCGAGGGCCGCGCGCGCCGCCTCCTCCCCCAGCTCGCGCCACCACATCTCCGCCAGCCACTGCGGCGCCGAGTCGGCGACCGCGGCGGCGGCCGGGGTCGAGTCGTCGCCGAGCAGGTCGGCGGTCAGCTGCGCGCGCTCGCGCACCGCCCGGCGCAGGATCGCGTTGGCGAAGCCGGAGGCGTGGGCGGCGCCGGCCGCCTTGACCAGCTCCACCGCCTGGTCGACGGCAGCATGGTCGGGGGTGGCGTCGGCGAAGAGGAGCTCGTAGAGGCCGAGCCGCAGCGCCGCCAGCACCGGCGG
>DATHFL010000216.1:0-11712 GCA_035318125.1 Solirubrobacterales bacterium
GCGGAGGGTGAGCGACGCGGCCTCCTCGATCACGCGGGGCAGGGTAGCCCGAAGTGGCCGCACACCATCGGGGCCACGTCGCGCAGCGTCCACTGCTCGCGCTCCGCCGCCGACTGCGGCCCGCAGCCGACGAAGAGCAGCGGCCCGAGCGAGTCGCCGGCGTGCAGGGCGCCGTGGCTGCCGCCGCCGGCGTGGCTGACCCCGCCCCAGTCGACCGCCTCGAACCCGGGAGCGAGCGAGAGGACGAAGTCGCCCGAGTGCGGCGCGGTCAGCGCCGACCAGACCCGGGCCAGCGGGTCGGGGTAGGTCTCGCTGCGCAGCCGTCCGTCCTCGATCGAGGCCTCCAGCGCCGCCGGCTCGCCCTCGATCTCCCAGCTGCCGCCGCGTAGGTCGCCCACCTCGCCGCCGGGGCGGAAGCGCAGCGCCGCCTCGCCGCGCTCGACCACCGCCCACTCGCCGCCGGCGAACGGCATCCCCGGGCTCTCCCGCCGCAGCGGCAACCCGTCCGCCCCCTCCAGCCGGCAGACCAGGTCGACCCCCTCGATCACCCCCAGCCGCGCCGCCACCTCGGCCGGCTCGGCCCGCGGCCCCTCGCCCGCCAGCAGGTAGACGTGCGCCGCCCGCCCGGTCGGGCTGACCGCCAGCTGCGCCCGCTCCGGCCGCTCCTCGGAGGGCTGCAGGACCGACCACTCCGACCCCAGCAGCTCGGCCAGCGGCAGGCCGCGGTGGACGTCGCTCTGCGCGTGGTCGGCGAGCAGGATCACCGCGTGGCCGTCGAGGAAACGGTCGAGCCCGCCGGCCTCCTCGACGTAGCCGGCGAAGCAGTCGTCGGCCTTGGCGATCGACTCGACGCTCGCCTCGGGGCCGTAGCGGTGCGAGTAATGGTCGTTGTCCGGCAGCGAGAGGAGGAGGAAGTCGTAGAGGTCCTCGCGCAGCAGCTCGGCGGCGCAGCAGGCCGCGTAACCGTCGCGGTTGCCGGGGATCGAGGTCGATTTGCAGGGCACCCGCCGGCTCGCGTAGAGGTCGCCGTAGAAGAGGTCGGTCGGCCCCCAGGTGTGGTGCTGGAACTTCAGCCTGGTCGCGTCGACCGCTCGCCGCAGCAGCCCCTCCAGGGTCACTTCGTGGCGGCGGCGCCCGCGGTAGATCAGGAACGGCGTGCAGGCGGTTCGGGCGCCGGCGTCTTCGAGGCTCTCGAAGAGAGTCTCGATCTCCGGGCTCAGGTGGCCGAGGTTCATGTTGTAGACGAGGTCGTAGAGGGCGCGGAAGACGCCGAAGGCGCGCGTCGCCTCCAGCGAGGACCCGTACTCGACGTAGCGGCGCTCGAGCCGGTGGTACCAGTTCATGCCGCTGATCCAGTGGCGGTCGGCGCCGACCCCGGTGACCATCTCGGCGCACGCGACCGGGGTCACCGAGGGGAAGCTGGAGACGCAGTCGGGGACGAGGACGCCGCGCTCGAGCAGGGCGCCGAAGGTCGGCGCGCGGCCCTCGGCGACGGCGCGTTCGAGCATGTCGGTGCGCAGCGAGTCGACGTAGGTGAGGACGAGCTTCTTCGCAGCCGCCATGGTCCGAATGATGCCCGGCCGGCGGCGGTCGGAACCGCCCGCCGCTTTACCGGAGGACGCGGAGGCCGGCGTGTTTGCGCTGGGCGCGGCGGTGGCGGGTGACGCCGAGCCAGGTCAGCGCCACGACGACGAGGATCACGACCGGATTGACCAGCAGCGCGATCGCGACCACCACCAGCGCCGCCAGGGCGACGAAGAAGGCGAGCGCGCCGGCGCCGCTGCCCTCGCGGCGACTGGCCCCGTAGACGAGGTCGCTGACGACGACGCAGCCGAGCGCCGCGCCGGCCATCGCCGCCAGGGCGCCGAGCGCCCCGTCGAGCAGGAAGCCGGCGATCAGGCCGATCACGGCGGCGAGGATCGTCATCCGGCCGCGGGCGGAGCCGTGGGTGCCGGTCGTGCCGGCGAACATGCCGATCGCGATGCCGATGCCGAGGTCGGTGAGAATGTCCACGTGCGAAAACCTAACCGCAGCGGCGACGGCACGTCGATCCGCCACACTTCGGGGATGAGCGAAGTGCCCGAGCCGACCCACCGCCGCCGCTCCCACGCCGGCACCCGCGACCTCGAGCGCTACGCCGGCCTCTTCGCCGAGCGGACCGGGGTGATGCGCTCCTCGGCGATGCGCGACCTGATGGCGATCACCGCCCGCCCGGAAGTGATCTCGCTGGCCGGCGGCCTCCCCGACACCTCGACCTTCCCGCCCCAGAGCTTCGCCGCGCAGATGACCCGGATCGCCCAGGAGTCGGCGGCGGAAGCGCTCCAGTACGGGCCGACCGAGGGCTTCGAGGAGACCAAGGACTGCATCCTCGAGGTGATGGGCGCGGAGGGGATGCTGCCCGACCCCGACGACATCATCGTCACCACCGGCGGCCAGCAGGGGATCGACCTCGTCACCAAGACGCTGGTCGACCCTGGCGACGTCGTCATCTGCGAGGCGCCCACCTACCCCGGCGCGGTGCCGGTCTTCTGCAGCTACCAGGCCGACGTCGTCCAGGTCGAGTGCGACGAGGACGGGATGGACGTCGAGGCGCTGGAGCGCCTGCTGCGCGAGCTGCGCGCGGAAGGCCGGCGGCCGAAATTCATCTACTCGGTGCCGAGCTTCCAGAACCCGGCCGGGGTGACGCTCTCGCTGGAGCGCCGCCAGCGCCTGGTCGAGCTGGCGCGGGCGAACGAGATCCTCGTCGTCGAGGACAACCCCTACGGGCTGCTGCGCTACGAGGGCGAGCCGATGCCGCCGCTCTACCAGCTCGACGGCGGCGACTTCGTCATCTACATCGGCACCTTCTCGAAGATCCTCTCCCCCGGCATCCGCCTCGGCTGGACGGTGGCGCCGCCACCGGTGATGGAGAAGATCGTCCTCGGCAAGCAGGCGACCGACCTCTGCACCTCGACCCTGACCCAGTACTTCGTCCGCGAGTACTTCGCGGAACGGCGCTGGCAGCGCTACATCGACGACCTGGTCGAGATCTACCGCCGCCGCCGCGACATCATGCTGGAGGCGCTGCGCACCCACTTCCCGGCCGAGGCGACCTGGACCGAGCCCGAGGGCGGGCTCTTCATCTGGGCGACGCTGCCCGACTACATCGACACCGGCGACCTGCTGGCGAAGGCGCTGCGCACCGACGTCGCCTTCGTCCCCGGCCAGGCCGCCTACATCGACGAGCGCGGCCGCCACTCGATGCGGCTCAACTTCTCCGGCGTCAGCGAGGACGAAATCCGCGAGGGGGTGCGGCGGATCGGCAAGGTGATCGCCGAGCAGGTCGAGCTCTACGGGGCGCTGACCGGGGAACAGCCGCTGCCCGAGCCGGAGGAGGAGGAGAAGCCGAACGTGCTGCCGTTCCGCAAGGCGGGCGAGGCGGGATGAAGGTCGCGGTGCTGAAAGGCGGGCGATCGCTGGAGCGGGGTGTTTCGCTGCGCTCAGGGGCGCGGGTCGAGGACGCGCTGGAGCGGCTCGGCCACCAGGTGCTGCCGATCGACGTCGGCCCCGACCTGGTCAAGCGATTGACGGCGGAGCGGCCCGAGGTCGCCTTCGTCGCCATGCACGGGGTCGGCGGCGAGGACGGGACCGTGCAGGAGCTGCTGGAGATCCTCGGCATTCCCTTCACCGGGCCGGGCGCGGCCGCCTGTGCGCGCTGCATGGACAAGGTCCAGGCCAAGGACGCGATCGAGGAGGCCGGCCTCCCCACCCCCGAGTGGTTCGCCTTCAACCAGACCGCTTTCCGCGAGTTCGGCGCCGCCGACGCGCTGGGGCGGCTGGAGGAGACGTTGGGCTTCCCGCTCGTCGTCAAGCCGAGCAGCGGCGGCTCCTCGCTGGGGGTCAAGTTCGCCGCCTCGGCCGCCGAGGTCCCGCAGGCCCTCGTCTCCGCCTTCAGCTACGACGACCGCGTCCTGCTCGAGCGCTTCGTCGACGGCCGCGAGCTCGCGGTCAGCGTGCTCGGCGACGAGCCGCTGCCGGTGGTCGAGGCGATCCTGCTCGAGGGCGACCGCTACGACTTCGAGGCGCGCTACGAGATCGGCCGCACCCGCTTCGCCTGTCCGGCGGAGCTGAGCGAGGCGGAGGAGCGGGCGGTCACAGAGGCCGCCCTCGCCACCTACCGGGCGCTCGGCTGCACCGGCTTCGCCCGCATCGACCTGATCCTCGCCGCCGACGGGCCCCAGCTGCTCGAGGCGAACGCGATCCCCGGCCTCACCGACACCAGCCTCCTCCCCCAGGCGGCCGAGGCGGCCGGCCTCTCCTTCGAGGACCTTGTCGAGAAGATTCTCGACCTGGCCCTCAAGCCCGCTGCGGCCTAACTGTCTCCTTGGGCGAAGTCTTCGGGGGTGACCTCGTCGAGGAACTCTTTGAATTTGTCGACGACCTCCTCGGTGTCCTCGACCTCGTGCTCGAACTCGATCGCCGACTCCTCGATCACCTCCTCGGCCGCGAAGATCGGGGCCGAGACGCGGACGGCGAGCGCCAGCGCATCCGAAGGGCGCGAGTCGATCTCGACTTCGGAGCCGTTGACCGAGACCGTGATCGAGGCGTAGAAGGTGTTGTCGCGCAGCTCGGTGACGGCGACCCGCTCGCACTTCGCGTCGAGGCTCTCGAGCACGTCGGAGAGCAGGTCGTGGGTCATCGGCCGCGGCGTCGAGGCGCCCTGCAGCTTCATCAGGATCGCCGCCGCCTCCGGGTGCCCGATCCAGATCGGCAGGAACCGGTTCCCGTCCACGGTCTTCAGCAACACGATCGGCTGCTTGCCGACCATGTCGAAGCTGACCCCATAGATCTGCATCTGCTGCAAGAAAGACTCCCGACCTGGTTGGGCAGCGAAGTATAGGTCGAGCTTTCTACCCGCTCCGAGGAGGCGTCTATCCCGCCGGAGGTCGAGTGGGCGATCCTGGATTCGAACCAGGGACCTCGTCCTTATCAGAGACGCGCTCTAACCAACTGAGCTAATCGCCCGTCTTGGCAGCTGAAGCCGAGGCGACATCGTAGCGACGGCGCCTTGAAGCTGCCGTCGCTAGAGAGTCGCCTGAGATCGCTATGGCTGCTTTACCCTCCATATGGAGGATATTCCATACATATGGATGATATTCTTGACGAAGATGGATGTCGCTCGCCCTTATGCCGCAGTCTGTCCCACCCTCGACGCAGGGGTGCTGAGCGTGCTCGCGGGCACGACGCGGCCGCTGACCGGGCGTGAGATCGCCCGCCTCCTCGGCCGGCCCTCGCATAGCGGCGTCCTCGACACGCTGAGCCGGCTCACCGAGCACGGCCTCGTCGACCGGGAGGAAGCGGGGCGGGCATTCCTCTTCACCCTCAATCGCGAGCACCTTGCGGCTCCCGCGGCCGACTCCCTCGCCCAGATGCGAAGCGAGCTCTTCGATCGCCTCGGCCGCCTTGTGGACTCTTGGGAGATCGCGCCGGTTCACGTCTCGCTGTTCGGTTCCGTGGCTCGGGGAGAGGGAGATACGAGCAGCGACATCGACCTCTTCGTAGTTCGACCCCAAAGAGTGGAACGCGAGGACGCGCGGTGGCGGGATCAGCTCGATCTGCTTGCCAACAAGGTCCAGCGCTGGACCGGGAACCCGGCCGGGATCGCCGAGGTGGGCGAGGAGGAGATCCCGCGCCTGCGCAAAGAGGAGCCGCCGATCCTGGCCGAGCTTCGAGCGGACGCGATCACCATCGCCGGAGCCGAAGCGGCGGCGTTGCTGAGCGAGCCCTGATGGCCGGCCGCGGCGCTTCGCGCACCCAACCCTGTTCCGTCGCAGATTCGCGAACACGGCTGGAGCATGCCCGCAAGTTCCTCGAGGTGGCCGAAATGACCGCCGGAGAGGCAGGCGACGTGGAATACGCCAGTGCGGCGGCCGCGCTTGCGGTGCTGGCGGGGATTGCCGCCTCGGACGCAGCGTGCTGTGCGGCCCTTGGTCGCCGCTCGCGGGGGCAAGACCACCGGCAGGCCGCCGGGCTTGTGGAACAGGTCGAGCCGGGTGGCGCTGAAGCGGGGAAAGCCCTGCGTCGCCTGTTGGGCCTCAAGGACGAGGCGCATTACGGCCTCTTCGACGTCAGCGGCCAAGACCTTCAGGCGGCGCTGCGACAGGCGAAAGCGCTGGTCGAATTTGCCGCCCGGATAATCCGGCGGCGGCCGGCTTAGGCCTTACTTCGAGTGCCTGCGCAGGCGGCGGGCCAGGGCGTGGGCGTCGCGGATGTCGTCGAAGCGGAGCTCGACTGCGATTCCGTCGCCTTTGGCGCGGGCGGTGACTTCGTGGCCGAGCGCCTCCTCGAGGGCGTCGGCGACATCGCGGAGGGCGGCGGCGACGTCGGGATCGGCGGCCGCTCGTCTCGGCCTGGCCTTTGGCTGGCCAGCCAGCCGGACCCTCTCCTCGGTCTCGCGGACCGACCAGCCGCCGCGGGCGGCGTCGCGGGCGAGGCGGCGGCGGACGTCGTTGCCCTGGGCGCCCAGCAGCGCCTTGCCGTGGCCCTCGCTGAGGTCGCCCGACTCCAGCAGCTCCAGCGCCTCGTCCGGCAGCTCGAGCAGGCGGATCAGGTTGGAGACGGCGGGACGGCTGCGGCCGACCCGCTTCGCCAGCTCCTCTTTGGTCAGGCCGAGCTCCTCCACCAGGGCGGCGCAGGCCTTCGCCTCCTCGACCGGGTTGAGGTCCTCGCGGACCATGTTCTCGATCAGCGCCGCCTGCAGCCGCTCGGCTTCGGCCTGGTCGCGGACCACCGCCGGCACCCGCTCGATCCCGGCCTGCTGCGCCGCGCGCCAGCGGCGCTCGCCGGCGACCAGCTCGTAGCTGCCGTCGGGAAGGGGGCGGACGAGGAGCGGCTGGACGACGCCGCTGGCCTCGATCGAGGCAGCGAGGGCAGCGAGGGCCTCGGCGTCGAACTTGGTGCGCGGCTGCGAAGGGTTGGGCTTGATCAGCTCGACCGGGAGCTCGCGCAGCTCGCCGGCGCCCGACGCCTCGGTCTCGGGCAGGATCGCCGCCAGGCCGCGGCCGATCCCGCGCCGCGCGCTAGCCACGGCTCGCCAGCTCCTTTGCCAGGGCGCGGTAGGCGACGGCACCGTGGGAGGCCGGGGCGTGCTCGGTCACGGGGAGACCATAACTCGGCGACTCGGCGACTCGGACGCTGCGCGGGATCACCGTCTCGAAGACCATCCCGTCGAAGTGATCGCGCAGCTCCGCCTCCACGTCCTGGGCCAGCCGCGTGCGCTCGTCGTGCATCGTTATCAGCAAACCCGAAACCTCAAGCTGAGGGTTCAGCTCGCGCCTGATCAGTCCCAGCGTTTCCAGGAACTGGACCAGGCCCTCGAGGGCGAGGTACTCCGCCTGCACCGGCACGATCACCCGGTCCGCGGCGGTCAGGGCGTTGACGCTGATGGGGCCCAGCGAGGGAGGGCAATCGAGCAGGGTGACCGCGAAGCGCTCCCGCAGCGGCCCGAGCCGCTCCCGCAGCCGCGTCTCCGAGCCCTGGATCCGCGGCAGCTCGACCGCGGCACCGGCGAGATCGCGGTTGGCGGGCACAAGCCAGAGGTTGTCGGACCCGGCCGGCCGCGCCGCCTCGGCGACCGAGGTCTCGCCGGTCAGGCAGTCGTAGGAGGAGGGATGCAGGTCGCGGCCGCCGCCGAGGGCGACGGTGGCGTTGCACTGCGGATCGAGGTCGACCAGCAGCGTCTGGCGCCCCTCCGCAGCGGCGCAGGAGGCCAGGTTGACCGCCGTGGTCGTCTTCCCGACCCCGCCCTTCTGGTTTGCGACGGCGTAGACCTTGCCCATTCGCTCCCAGCCTAGTAGGTGGACTTCCCTCAGCGCGGCGGCAGAAGGTCGGATAGCCTGCGGGCCGTGTCCGAGAGCTTCGACTGGCCCGACGACCCCGCCGAGCGCGCGCAGGAGCTCGTCGAGGGCGTCCTCGACGAGCTCGACCTCGACGGCGAGGTCGTGGTCGAGGAGGACGACGAGCGAATCCTGCTGACGATCGAGGGGGAGGACGACTACGGCCTCCTGATCGGCAAACGCGGTCAGACCATCGATGCCCTGCAGCTGCTCTGCTACCAGGCTGCCTATCGCGGGATGCGCGAGCGCAAGCGGGTCGTCGTCGACGCGGCCGGCTACCGCGAGCGCCGGCGCGAGACCCTCGAGGGCCGCGCCGACCGTGCCGCCGAGCAGGCGCTCAGCAGCAACCGCCAGATCGAGATGGACCCGATGAGCGCGCAGGAACGCCGCGTCATCCACGAACGGCTCAAAGACCGCGCCGGCGTCGAGACCTACAGCGAGGGCGACGAGCCCCGTCGCTGCGTGATCGTCGCGCCGCTGCTGCCGGAGTGAGCCGGAACCCGGTCGAGGCGCTGGACGCCGCGGCGCGGGAGCAGCTGCAAGTAGTCCTCGGCCTGCTGGCGCGGGAGCGCGCCTCGGTCAGCTCGGTGGTCGACGAGCGCGCCTGGCGGGTGCACGTCGCCGACAGCCTCACCGGCCTCGAGGTGGCGGAGCTGCGGCAGGCGAGCCGGATCGCCGACATCGGCGCCGGCGCCGGCTTCCCCGGGCTCGTCCTCGCCGTGTCCCTCCCCGAGGCCCAGGTGGACCTGATCGAGTCGGTCGGCCGCAAGTGCGAGTTCATGCGCCGCGCGATCGAAGACGCCGGCATCGTCAACGCGACCGTCCGCAAAGCCCGCTCCGAGGAGTGGGCCGCGGCCGAGGGTCGCGAGGCCTACGACGTCGTCACGGCTCGCGCCGTCGGCCGCCTCTCGACCCTCGCCGAGCTCGCATCCCCACTTCTGAAGCCAAATAGCGTCCTCATCGCCTGGAAGGGCAGACGCGACGCCGACGAGGAGCAGCAACTTCAGAACGCTTCCGAGACGCTCGCGATGTCGCCCGAGCAGATCCTCGACGTCGGCGACCGCGCCGGCTCCGAGCACCGCCACCTGCACGTCATCCGCAAGTCCGGGCCCACCCCGGCGAACCTCCCCCGCCGGCCGGGGATGGCCAAGAAGCGCCCCCGCGGTTAGCGGCGCTTCTTCTTTTTGCGCGGTGGTGGTGGTGGTGGTTTTGCCGCGGCCACGGCGGCCGCGCCTTCGGGGGTGGCGGCAACCGGCACCGGGATGACTTTCTGGATCACGAACTGCTGCCCGATCGTCCAGACGTTGGTCGTAATCCAGTAGAGGATCAGGCCGGCCGGGAAGTTGAGGATGAAGGGGACGAAGATCAGCGGCAGCAGGAACATCAGCATCCGCTGGCTTTTGTCAGCCGTCAGCGCCATCACCATGCCCGAGATCAGCTGGGTCCCCACGTAGAGGATGAGAAGGGCGATCAATTCCCCCCCGGTCGCCTTCGCCGTGAGGTCGGTGATGAACCAGAACGAGGCTTCGGCCCCGCATTTCCCGGCCTCGCAGCCGATGTCGTCCGGAAGCTCGTCGCGGAGCAGGAAGAAGAGGGTGATGAAGACGGGCAGCTGCGCCAGCAGGGGGACGCAGGAGGCGAAGGGGTTGACTTTGTTCTCTTTGTAGAAGCGCATCATTTCCTGCTGCATGCGCTGTTTGTCGTTCTTGTACTTCTCCTGCAGCTCCTTGATCTGCGGCTGCAGCGCCTGCAGCGCCCTCATCCCCTTCAGCTGTTTGTAGGTGAGGGGGATCAGCAGGGCGCGGGTGACGATCGTCAGGGCGATGATCGACATGCCCCAGCTGAAGCCGACGTCGTCGTGGAAGAACTGCAGGACCGCGTTGGCGACGTCGATCAGGGGCTGGAGGATGTTGGCGGCGGGGATCACAGGTGGGCTTTGCGGTGGTGGTCGGCCGGGTGGACGGGGCCGGTGCGGAGCGTGAATCTATCGGGGATGGGGTCGAAGCCGCCGTGACTGAAGGGATTGCAGCGGAGGATCCTCCAGCTGGCGAGGAGAAAACCGCGGATCACGCCGAAGCGTTCGACCGCCTGGACCGCGTAGGCGGAGCAGGTCGGCTCGTACCGGCAGCGGCGGGGAATCGCCGGGGAGATCCAGCGCTGGTAGGCGCGGATCGGGGCGAGAGCGATCCGTTTCACGTGGAACGCTCCCCTGCCAAAGCGGCTTCCAGGTCCGTTTTGACGGCCTCCATCCCGCCTTTCTCGATCAGGTCGTTGATCTCCGCGCGGGCGACGATCACGAAGTCGTGGCGCGGTGGGAGGCGGTCGGAGAGGGCCCAGAACGCCTCCCGCAGGGTCCGCTTCACCTTGTTGCGGTCGACCGCGCCGCCGACCTTGCGGCTGACCGAGACGCCGAGCCGCACGTCCTCGCGCTCCTCGTCCTTGCGGGGGAACGTGTAGAGGACCAGGTAGCGGGTGGCGTGGGAGGAGCCGTCGCGATAGACGCGGTCGAACTCACCGCTGCGCGAAAGGCGCCGTCGCTTCGACGCCATCAGGTTACGGCGTCAGGCGCTTGCGCCCCTTGCGCCGGCGACGCTTGAGGATGGCCCGGCCGCCGCGCGTGCTCATGCGAGCACGGAAACCGTGGGTCTTCGCCCGCTTCCGCTTCTTGGGCTGGTAGGTGCGCTTCATTGCCGGCGGAAGTATAGGGACGGGCGCCAAAATCTTTTCTGCGGGATTTGCGAGGCGCCCCGGCTGGCCCCTCAGGCACGGCGCTATGGTCGCCGGCCGGTGGCCGATGACTCTCCGAGAACCGAGCTCGATGCTTTCTGGCGGGCAGCCCAGGAGCGCCTGAAGGCCTCCGTCCCCGAGTCCACCTACCGTCTTTGGCTCGAACCGCTGGAGGTGGCGGGGGCCGAGGGCGAGACCCTCTACCTGACGGCGCCGGAGCGGGTCCGCGCCTGGAGCCGGCTGCGCTACTCGTCGCTGATCGCCGAAGCCCTGGCCGAGGGCGATTCCCCCCTGCGGCAGGTGAGCTTCGCCGAGGCCCCCGCGGTCGAGCAGGCCAGCGAGCTGGAACTCAACCCCAGCTACACCTTCGAGCGCTTCGTGATCGGCCCCGGGAACCGGATGGCGCACGGGGCCGCGCTGGCCGTCGCCGAGGCGCCGTCCGAGGCCTACAACCCCCTCTTTCTCCACGGCCCGCCGGGGCTGGGAAAGACCCATCTGCTGGCGGCGATCGCCAACTACCTGCGCGACAACGCCCCCGGCCTCTCCGTCCGCTACACGACCGCCGAGTCCTTCACCAACGAGTTCGTGGCGGCGCTGAAGGTCTCGGGCGCCGAGGCCTTCAAGGCGCGCTACCGCGACATCGACGTCCTCCTGATCGACGACGTCCAGTTCCTCCAGGGCAAGCCAGCGACCGAGGAGGAGTTCTTCCACACCTTCAACGCGCTCTACGAGGCCGGCAGCCAGCTCGTCCTCTCCGCCGACCGCATCCCCAGCGAGCTCTCGACCCTCGCCTCGCGGCTGCGGGACCGCTTCGAGTGGGGGCTGACGGTCTCGGTCGAGCCCCCGAACCTGGCGACCAGGCTGACCGTGCTGCGGCGCCTGGTCGAGGAGGCGGGCGTCGAGATCGCCGACTCCGAGGCCCTGATCGAGCTCGCCAACCGGATCGACGCCAACGTGCGCCAGCTGCACGGCGCCCTCACCCGGGTGATCGCCCACGCCTCGCTGATGGCGCGGCCGCTGAGCTCCGAGCTGATCGCCGAAGTCATCCCCGGCACCCGCTCCCGGCAGCCGACCTCGGTCGAGGAGATCCAGCAGCGAGTGGCGGAGGGGT
>DATHFL010000217.1:0-4151 GCA_035318125.1 Solirubrobacterales bacterium
GACGCGCTGCGGCGGCTGAGCGAGGCCGGCTGGCCGCTGGAAGGCGCCTCCGACCACGGCGTCAGCGAGGCCCTCTACCTCTCCGATCCCGACCGCAACGGGGTCGAGCTCTACTGGGACCGCCCGCGCGAGCAGTGGCCGCGGCCGGCCGGCGGCGAGGGCGTGGAAATGGGCACGGTCCCGCTCGACCTCGACGAGCTGATCGCCGAGCTGCGCGGCTGAAAGCGCCTCAAGCGCCGAGGATGGCGCCGAGCAGGTCCGGGTTGAACGGCTGCGTCCCTGGCACCAGCTGCAGCTGCGGGAAGCCGTGGGAGCGGGCGTAGGCGAGCTCGCGTTCGAGGTCGCCGACCCCGTTGGAACCGGCCAGCGGCGCGATCTGCAGGGTGCTGAGGACGCCGAATGCCTCGCCGTCTTCGTTGATGAAGCCGCTTCCGGAGTCGCCGGGGACGCCGGGGGTGAGGGTGGCGACGTCGTGGCTCCAGCCGCCGCCTTCGTTCTGGATCACGATGCCCTGCTTCGGGCTCAGCTTGGCGATGCCGCCGCGCAGTTCCGAGTTGCCGTAGGAGTAGACGGTCGAGCCGAGGTCCCCGACGGTGCCGAGGCCAGTCGGCCCGCCGAACCCCGGCACCGACGGATTGACGCTTCCTACGTCGGCCGGGTCGAGCCGGATCAGGGCGAAGTCGTTGTAGGCGCAGGCGTCGGGGTCGCCCTCGTCGCTCGCCTGCATCGCCAGCCAGGAGTTGTAAGCGAGGGTGCCGGGCTTGCCGGCGCCGCTGACCTCGACCGGCGTGCCGAGCGGCAGCGAGCCGCTGGTGCAGCCGTCGGTTTCGGTCTGCGCGCCGGTGCCGGAGCAGTGCGCCGCCTGGCCGAGATAAACCGTCGCGCCTTCCTGGAAGACGAAGTTGGCGGTGCACTGGGCGCCCTGGGTGAACGTCTGCACCCCCGGATGGACCGGGGCGGTGCTGGCGGGGGCCCAGGCCGACGCGACGGCAGGGAGGAGGAATATCAGGGCAACCGTGGCCAGGGAAACAACGGTCCCGCGCTTGATTGGAGTCAAGCCTCCTCCTGCGCGTCGCGTCGGTGGGGGATGGATCGATGTGGGAACGCCCCCACCTTACCCAATTTTCAGTAGCGAAAAACGAAACCCGCCAAATTTCTCGGATAGAAGTCCGGGAGCGGAAGTTATACTGCTGCGTATGACTCACAAGGTGGGGGCCAAAGGGCAAGTCGTCATTCCCAAGGCGATCCGGGAGCAGATCGGGATCAAGCCGGGCGATGAGGTCACCTTCGAGCCGGAGGGGAGCGAGGTCCGGGTCCGCCGGGTCAAGGACGATCGGGCGATGCAGGCCGCCGAGATCAAAGCCCTGCGCGGCCTCTGGGCCGAGACGCCGGACGGGGGCACCGAGGAGCTGCTCGAGGAGCGTCGTCGCGAGCGCGAGCTGGAGGAGGGCAAGGCCCAGAGGTGGGGCGTTGGTCGTCCTCGATAGCTGGGCCCTGCTCGCGTACCTGAAGGACGAGCCGCCGGCGGCACGGATCGAGGCTGCCTGGCTGGAGGAGGGCGCGACGATCTGCTCGATCAACCTCGGCGAGGTCCTTTATATCCGCATGCGGGGGGAGGGAGAGGACGCCGCTCTGAGCGATGCCGAGCAGGTGCGAAAGCGCCTCGACGTCTTCGACCCCGACTGGCCGCTGGTCTCGGCTGCCGCCAGGGTCAAGGCCCGTGGCGGCCTCGCTTATGCCGACGCTTTCTGCATCGCCACCGCCCTTCGTCTCGACGCGCCGCTGTGGACCGGCGACCCCGAGATCGTCACCCAGGCTGGCGAACATTCCTGTGAGGTCGTCGACCTCCGCGATTCAAAGGCCTGAGCGGATGAGCTCACCCGCGCTGAGGACTACCGGCACAAGGCCGAGCACCTGGAGCGCCGGGCGGGGTTAGTGCGCGTGGGGCCGGCCGCCCTCCGCCGCAGGCGGCCCTATTGTGGCGCGCCCTTGTACGACGCCTCTCAGCACCTGATCGACGACGGGGCGCGTGCCCGATCGCTGCCGGATTGGCCCGATGCCCGCCCCCTCCGCTCGTGGCAGGAGGAGGCGACCGAGGCCGTGCGGGCGCATTCGGCCGCCAGCTTCCTCGCCTCGGCCACGCCGGCGGCCGGCAAGACCACCTTCGGCCTGCACATCGCCCACCGGATGCTGAGGGCCGGGTTCGTCTCGCGCGTCGTCGTGGCCGGCCCGACCACCCACATCTGCCGCCAGTGGGCGGCCGACGCGGCCCGCTACGGCATCGACCTCGAGCCGAACCGGCCGAACTCTGACGGGCCGGAGTCGGCGGACTTCCACGGCGTCGCCGTCACCTACCAGACGATCGCGGCCGGGCCGGAGACGCACCGGCTGGCCGCCGCCCGCCAGCCGACCCTGCTGATCGCCGACGAGCCCCACCACATGGGCGATCAGGCCGCCTGGGGCCTGCAGACCCGCAGGGCCTTCGACGGCGCCCGCTTCCGGCTGCTTCTCTCCGGCACGCCGTTCCGCTCCGACAACTCGGCCATTCCCTGGGTCGTCTACGACGAGGACGGCCTCAGCCGGGCCGACTACACCTATGGCTACCCGCAGGCCCTGGTCGACCGGGTGTGCCGCCCGATCACCTTCCTGCCGTACGACGGCGAGATGGAGTGGCTCTCGGACGGCCGGCTGCGCAGCGCCGACTTCGACCTCGCCCTGCCGGCGGCGGAGGCGGCCCGGCGCCTGCGGACGGCGCTCAGCCCGGAGGGCGAGTGGATGGGGGAGGTACTGCGCGACGGCGATGCCAGGCTGAGCGAGGTGCGCGCCGAAGGGCACCCCGACGCGGGCGGTCTGGTCATCGCCTCCGATCAGGACCATGCGCGGGCGATCGCGGCGCGGCTCGCGTCGATCTCGGGGGAGAAACCCGAGCTGGTGATGAGCGACGAGCCCGGCGCCAGCCGGCGGATCGCCGACTTTGCCGCTTCCGACCGCCGCTGGCTGGTCTCGGTGCTGATGGTCTCCGAGGGCGTCGACATCCCCCGCCTGCGGGTCGGCGTCTATGCGACGGCGGCCCGCACCGAGCTCTTCTTCCGTCAGGTGGTCGGTCGCTTCATCCGGGCGACCCCGCGGCCGCGGCGCCAGATGAGCTACCTGCTGATGCCGGCCGACCCGCGGCTGAAGGCGCTCGCCCGCGAGATCGAGCTGGAGCGCCGCCACGCCCTCGACCTCCTGCCGGACGCCGAGGAGGAGGGAGAAGAGGACGACGCCCGCCCGGAGCGGCGCGAGCCGGGCGAAGGCTTCGCCGCTCTGAGCTCGGGCGACGCCGAGCTGGACGAGGCGATCATGAGCGAGACCACGCTCCAGCTCTTCCCCACCGACGACCCCGGGGCGAAGAAGGCGACCCCCATCGCGAGGCCCAAAGCCGACTCGAAGGACCTCGAACCCGAGCGGGAGTCGGCCTATGCGACCCGAGAGCGGCTGCGCGGCGAGCGCCGGTGCCTGGTCGCCGACGTCGCCCGCCGCACCAGCGAGTCGCACCGAGAGATCCAGGCCCGCATCAATCGCGCCACCAGGGCACGCTCAGTCGCCAGCGCCACCATCGAGCAACTCAAACGCGGCAACGAGATGCTGCGCCGCGAGCTGTGGGGGTGATCCCAACCCATCTCATCTTGCAGCACAGGACCGTGGAACCAAAGCCATCAGCGCGCCTCGTAGCCAAGGCGCTGGCGTTATGGACAGCGAAAAGCCCTGCCGGAGCGGGCTTTTCCTCGGAGCGGCTGAAGGGATTCGAACCCTCGACCTTCTGCATGGCAAGCCGGTCGGCGAGGTGGGTGGCTTGAGCAGAAGACGCTGATTTGCAGCGCTTTCAATCCGCAGCGGACGTCTTCAGAGAATATTATTTGGCAAGTTATATGACAAAAAAACTTGCCAGATGAGTTAATCTAACGCTATGCCGAAGCGAAAAAGACGAGGACGAGGGGCAAGTCCCCACAGCACGGCTACGCGCGTTTCCGAACGAGTTCGGACGGGCGGCGAGCGCTATTGGTCGCTCTCTGACTTTCGCGATCTGCCAGCAACCGCTGTCGCCCATGCGCTTTCGCGCCTGGCGAGCCGGGGAGAGTTGCAGCGAGTGCGCAAGGGCCTCTACTACC
>DATHFL010000218.1:0-8418 GCA_035318125.1 Solirubrobacterales bacterium
ACCATCGCGACCTGCCGCGACGCCATGAAGAAGGCGGATGTCACCGCAAGGGACATCGCCGCCATCGGCATCACCAACCAGCGCGAGACCACCGTCGTGTGGGACCGCCGCACCGGCCGGCCCCTGCACCGGGCCATCGTCTGGCAGGACCGCCGCACCGCCGGGCGCTGCGACGAGCTGCGGGAGGCGGGCTACGAGCCGCTGGTTCGCGAGCGGACCGGGCTGACGATCGATCCCTACTTCTCCGGCACCAAGATCGAGTGGCTGCTGCGCAACGCCGAGGGGGTGGAGGGGGCGGTCTTCGGGACGATCGACTCCTGGCTGATCTTCAAGCTCACCGGCCGCCACGTCACCGACTACACGAACGCCTCGCGGACGATGCTCTTCGACATCCGCAAGCTCGCCTGGGACGGCGAGCTCTGCGAGCTGCTCGGGGTCGACCCCGCGCGGCTGCCCGAGCCGATGCCGTCCTCCTGCGTCTTCGGCACGACGAGCGAGTTCGGCGGCGAGGTGCCGGTGGCCGGGGTCG
Source organism: Solirubrobacterales bacterium (assembly GCA_035318125.1). Classification (GTDB taxonomy): domain Bacteria; phylum Actinomycetota; class Thermoleophilia; order Solirubrobacterales; family 70-9; genus VAYN01. The sequence continues at coordinate 530 of DATHFL010000218.1, forward strand.
CCGGGGACCAGCAGGCGGCGCTCTTCGGCCAGGCCTGCCATCACCCGGGGATGGCGAAGAACACCTACGGCACCGGCAGCTTCGTCCTCCTCAACAGCGGCCCCGAGCCGCCGCAGGCGCCCGCCGGGCTGCTGGCGACGGTCGCCTGGGGTCTCGGCGACGAGGTCGCCTACGCCCTGGAGGCCTCGATCTTCGTCACCGGGGCGGCGGTCCAGTGGCTGCGCGACGGCCTCGGGATCATCGCCGAGGCGGGGGAGACCGAGGCGCTCGCCGCCTCGCTCGACTCCAACGACGGCGTCTACTTCGTCCCCGCCCTGACCGGCCTCGGCTCGCCCCACTGGGACCCCTACGCGCGGGGGACGATCGTCGGCCTCACCCGCGGCAGCGGCCGCGCCCACCTGGCGCGGGCGGCGCTGGAGGCGATCGCCTACGAGACCGTCGACGCGGTCCGCGCCGAGGAGGCCGCCGGCGGCGAGCGCCTGGAGCTCTTGCGGGCCGACGGCGGCGCCGTGGTCAACCGCTGGCTGATGCAGTTCCAGGCCGACGTGCTGGGGGCGCCGGTCTCGGTGCCGGAGATCGCCGAGACGACCGCGCTCGGCGCCGCCTACCTGGCCGGGATCGCGACCGGGGCCTGGACGGTCGAGCAGGTGGGGGAGATGTGGCGCGAGGCCGACCGCTACGAGCCGCGGATGGAGGCGGCGCGGCGTCAGGAGCTGCTGGCAGACTGGAGGCGAGCGCTGGAGCGTTCCCGCGAATGGGCGAGCTGAAGCCGGAGATGAAGCCGCAGGTCTACAAGGACCCGCGCCCGGCCGAGTACTTCCAGCAGTTCCACGAAGCGGCCCGCCGGGGGGTCGGCTGGACCTACACCCTTGTCCGCGTCCTCATCACGATCCCGACGATCCTGATCTGGCGGTTGCGGGCGGTCGGGGTGGAGAACGTCCCCGAGGACGGCCCGCTGGTCCTCGCCCCCAACCACTTCAGCCAGATGGACCACTTCTTCGCCGGCATATACCTGCGGCGGAAGATCCGCTTCATGGCCAAATCCCAGCTCTTCGGCCCGCCGGTCCTCACCTACGTCTACAAGCACGGCGGCGTCTTCCCGGTCCGCCGCGGCCACCACGACGAGGAGGCGTTCGAGACCGTCCGCCAGCTGCTCGACCAGGGGGAAATGCTGCTCGTCTACGCCGAGGGCGGCCGCTCGCGCTCGGGGGAGATGGGGGAGCCGAAGCCCGGGATCGGCCGCATCGCGCTCGAATCGGGGGTGCCAATCGTCCCGGTCGCGATCCACGGCTCCGAGCGGGCCCGTCAGTGGAAGCGCCTGCGCTTCCCCAGGGTGACCGTCCAGTTCGGGGAGCCGCTGCGCTTCGCGGTCGAGGAGGCGCCGAGCCGCGAGCGCCAGCTCGAGATCGCAACCGAGGTTTTCTCCCGGGTGCGGGAGATGCACGAAGCGCTCGCTACTCGTAGCGCTGCTCGATCCGGGCGTAGAAGTCCGGATCGTGGCCCGGCGTGATCACCGCGTCGGGGAACTGATTGCGGAAGAGGCGCAGCTCCTGCAGCGAGCGGCGCCAGTTGTGGGCGTCGAAGGGGCGCGGCGGCGGCGGCGCGTCCCCCGTGAGCTGGTCGAGCAGGTAGACGGCGTCGCCGCCGATCACGAAGTCGCGCTCGGCGAGGCGGCAGACCACCGACATGTGGCCGGCGCTGTGGCCGGGGGTGAAGGCGAGGTGGATCGAGCCGTCGCCGAAGAGGTCGAAGGCGCGGCCGAAGGCGGCGTAGGAGTTGATGTTGGCGCGGTCGAAGTCGACCGTGCGGTACTCGAAGGCGTAGTCGAAATGGGCGCGGCGATATCCGTTCAGCGCCGGCTGCGAGCCGTGCGCGGCCGCCTGCCACTCGGTCTCGCTGACGACGAAGGTCGAGCTGGGGAACTCGGAGATCGCCGAGGTGTGGTCGAGGTGCAGGTGGGTCATCACCACGATCGGGATCTCACCGGGGTCGAGGCCGCGTTTGCGCAGCTGCGAGGGCACGTCTTCGCCGGGGGCGAGGACCGGCTTGCCGAAGCGGGTGGCGAGGCCGCCGAAGTTCTCGCGGCCGTCGCTGACGATCGAGGGGTGGAGGCCGGTGTCGACGAGGATCGCGCCGGCGCTCGGGTGGCGGATCAGGAAGCTCGGCACAGGCACCGGGGCGGAGCCGCCCCGCAGCAGCGCCCGCAGCAGCTTCAGCGTCAGCAGGCGGCCGCCGGGGCTGACCATCATCTCCCGCGCCCAGTCGACGTGGCCGGCGACCAGCGGTTCGACCGCGACGGTGGCGCCGCGGGTGCCGCCGGCGAGCGGCTCGTGCAGGGGATGTGGTTCGGCGTGAACGCCCATTGCGAGGGGGAATTTACGCAGAGCGGCGCGCCTATAGGCTTGGCCGCCGATGGCTGAAAGCTCCCATTCGCGGGTCTTCAGGGACGGTTTGCTCGAGGGGCAGGTCTGCGTCGTCTCCGGCGCCGGCAGCGGCCTCGGGCGCGAGAGCGCCCTGGAGCTGGCGCGGCTCGGCGCCGCCATCGTCGCCTGCGGGCGCCGCGAGGAGCCGCTGGCCGAGACGGCGGAGCTGGCGGCGGGGCTGCCGGGCTCGTTTGAGTACGAGGCGCTCGATATCCGCGAGGAGGAGCCGGTCGGCCGCTTCTTCGACGGCCTGCTGGAGCGCCACGGCCGCCTCGACGTCCTCGTCAACAACGCCGGCGGCCAGTTCCTCAGCCCGGCCGAGGCGATCACCCCGAAAGGGTTCAAGACGGTGATCGACCTCAATGTCCAGGGCACCTGGCTGATGACCCACGCCGCCGCGACCAAGGCCTTCATCCCCCAGGGTGGCGGCAAGGTCCTCAGCGTCACCCTCTCCCCCCACAACGGGATGCCGGGGATGGTCCACTCCGGCGCCGCCCGCGCCGCGGTCGAGAACATGATGCGGACGCTGGCGATCGAGTGGGCGCGGTTCGGGGTCAAGACCGTCGCCCTCGCCGCCGGCCAGTTCGCGACCGAGACGCTGCTGACGAAGTATCCGCAGGTCGTCGTCGACAACCTCGAGCGCTCGATCCCGATCGGCCGCGCCGGGCGGCCGGAGGAGATGGCCTGGCTCGTCGCCTATCTCGCCTCCCCGGCCGGCGACTTCTACTCGGGGACGACGATCACGATCGACGGCGCCCGCGACAACTGGGCCGGCCCCTGGCCCCCCGACGCGATCGCCACCGAGTCCGGCGACCCCGTCGCCGAGGAACGCCGCCAAAACTGAACTGCATCAACTTTTACTTCTACGGGGTGTAGAAGTTGATGCAGTTCGACCCCTAGCGGGGCTCGAGGACGACCAGGGGGATCTCGCGGCCTTTGCTGCGGGCGGCGTAGTCGTCGTAGCCGCGGTATCCCTTGACGGCGAGCGCCCAGAAGCGGTCGCGCTCCTCCGGCTTTGCGACCCGGGCGTGGACCGGGATCTGCTCGCCCTTGACCTGAACGGTGGTGTCGGGGTTCGCGATCAGGTTGTGGTACCAGGCCGGGTGCTTGGGATAGCCGCCTTTGGAGGCGACGATGACCAGATCCTCGCCGTCGCGCACGTAGAGCAGCGGCGAGGTCCGCTTGGTCCCGCTCTTGGCCCCGATGTGGTCGAGCAGGAGCATCTTGCCGGGCACCCCGGGGATGGTGTGCCCCAGGCGCCCACCCGTCCTCTTGTAGAGGAACGTGTGGACGCCCATGAAGCGGCGCGTGGCGGGCCAGACGTGGTCCGCCACGTCGAGGTAGCGCGGCGTGCGCCGCGTACCCGACTCTGAGGCCGGCGAGCTCAGGTGTACATCCCCCCGAACATGCCGCCGGTCACGTTCAGCACCTGGCCGTGCATGTAGTTGGCGAGCGGCGAGGAGAGGAAGAGGACCGGGCCGGAGGCCTCCTGCGGGGTCGCCGGGCGACCGAGCGGGATGATCGCCGAGGCCATCGCCCGCATCTGCTCGGGGATGCCGAGCTCGATCTTCTCGCCGGTCGGCGAGGTCATCTCTTCGCCGGCCTCTTTCGCCGCCGTGAGGCGGGTTTCGACGAACCCGAAGGCGACCGCGTTGACGTTGATCTTGAACTGGCCCCACTCCTTGGCCAGGGTCTTCGTCAGCCCGACGACGCCCATCTTCGCGGCCGAGTAGTTGATCTGACCGGCGTTGCCCATCGTCCCCGAGGTCGAGGAGATGTTGATCAGCTTGCGGAAGACCTCCCTGCCCTCGCCCATCTCCGCCTTGGCCGCCTCGCGCCAGGTCGGGGCGAGCGCGCGGGCGACGCGGAAGGGGACGATCGTGTGGATGTCGAGCATCGCCTGGAACTGCTCGTCGCTCATCTTGTGGGCGACGCCGTCCCAGGTGTAGCCGGCGTTGTTGACGACGATGTCGACGGCGCCGAAGGCGTCGTTCGCGGCCTTGACCAGCTCGTCGGCGGCGCCCTCCTTGGTCAGGTCGCCGGCGTGGACGGCGGTCTCGCCGTCGATCTCACCCGCCGCCTGTTCGGCGACGTCGGCGTCGAGGTCGTTGATCAGCACCTTCGCGCCCTCGCTGACGAACAGCTCCGCGGTCGCGCGCCCGATTCCGCGCGCCGACCCGGTGACGATCGCGGCTTTGCCATCCAGAAGTCCCATTACTCCGTCTCTCCTTCGATCGATGAAAAGTCGGTCGGGAGGCTATCGGGATCGGGCCTTCCTGGTTGACTGGCCAGTCGGCTCGGTCCCTGGGCTGACCGCATTCGCCCCTCTCGCTTCTGTGGCGAATTCCCGATGCGACAAGGTGTCCAGTTCGGCACAATCGAAGGCGATGACGGTACTCGTCGCCTATGCGTCCAAACGCGGGTCCACCGCGGAGATCGCCGAGACGGTTGCGGCGACGCTGCGCCGCGAGGGCCTCAGCGTCTGCCTCGAGCGGGTCGAGGACGTGGAGAGCCTCGAGCCCTACGACGCGGTCGTCGTCGGCAGCGCCGTCTACATGAAGCGCTGGCGCGGCGACGCCCGCAACTTCCTCAAGAAGCACCGCAAGGCGCTGCGGCAGCTGCCGTTCTGGGTCTTCAGCTCCGGCCCGGTGGGCGACCCGGCGAACGACAACCCCGACTGGAACGAGCCGCCGAGGATCGTCGAGAAGGTCGAGGATCTGGGGGGGAGGGATCACGTCGTCTTCGGCGGTCGCCTGCCCGCAGAGCCGCGCGGGTTCATGGAGAAGGCGATGGTCGAGGGGACGCCGCAGGAGTACCGCGACCGCCGCGACTGGACCGAGATCCGCGAGTGGTCCAAGCAGATCGCCGAGCAGTTGGTGGCGATTCCTTCCTAGCGGCCTCGGCGACTGTTTCCCTCAAGTTTGGGCTTTGTTAGCCGATGCACATGTTTAGGATGCCCCGGATGTCGCTTTCCCTCCGCCGTACGCTCGCGGCCGGCCTGCTCGCGGCGCTCGCCCTCTTGGTGGTGCCGACCGCGGCCACCCCTGTCGGCCAGATCGTCATCTACGGCTCCCACGCCGGCTCGACCCTGACCCTGAGCACGAAGGGCAGCAAGATCGTCGTCAAAGGCAAGATGGCCCGCCACCACCCGCGCGGCTGTCGCTTCACTCGCGGCCACCGCGTCGCCGTCTGCCGTACTCGCGGCGTCTCCAGGATCGAAGTGCAGATGGGTCCCTCCGGCGACTTCGTCCGCGTCGCCGAGCGCCTGCCGATGCCGCTGACCGTCCACCTCGGTCCCGGCTCGGACAAGTTCGTCGGCAATGGCGAGCGGGACACCTGCTTCCCCGAGGGCTCCCGCCGCAACCGCTGCGTCGGCGGCCCCAACAACGACGCCTGCATCACCGGCCCCCGCAACAGCGACTGTGTCGGCGGCCCGGGCAACGACTACTGCCACCACGGCACCGGCAGCGACGGCTGCTGGGGCGGTCGCGGCAACGACGTCTGCGTCATGGGCCCCGGCCAGGACGGCTGCCACGGCGGCCCCGGCAACGACCGCCTCTACGGCGGCGCCCAACCCGACCAGCTCTACGGCGGCCCCGGTCACGACTATTGCAACGGCCAAAGCGGCTGGGGCAAATCGCACGCCTGCGACGCGGGGCCGCGTCGCTGAGCCCTCGCTGGGAGATACCGCGTCTAACTTTGGGTACTTCTTTCTTATCCAAAGTTATATAGATAAGTTTGCATTTAACCCCCAATTGGGGTTATGCTGGGCATATCCAAACTTAGGAGTGAAACCTTGGATATGGAGCAGATCGGGCAAATACCCCTCCGGAGGGGGGCCCTGGTGGAGCGGGTTTGGGAGCCCCGCCTGGACGCCCTGGGCGGACGAACCGCTCGCCGTGGGTTCAGCTATGGAGCGTATGTACCGGCGAAGATCGCAGAGGCGGGCTTTCCGCTCGAATCGGACATCGCTGCAGCTGCTGCGAACGCGGAGGTGGCCGTTCGGGAGCTGAACGGCCGACCGCCCGAACCGGCCAACTTCGAGGTCCTTGCCCGTCAGTTGCTGCGCGCGGAGTCGGTCGCCTCATCGAGAATCGAGGGACTCGTTCTCTCGCACCGCCGGTTGGCGAAGGCCGCCTTCTCGGCGGACCTGCACGACATCACCGCGCAGAGCGTGTTGGCCAACATCCGTGCCCTCGAGCGGGCCGTGGACCTCGCCGCCACCGTCGAGGGCTTTGAGCGGGAGCACCTTCTCGAAATCCATCGGATTCTCCTCGAGGGAACCCGTGACGAGCACTTGGGCGGGGAGCTTCGCAGGGAGCAGAACTGGATCGGTGGGGCCGCCTCGAGCCCACACAATGCGGAGTTCATCCCGCCGCCCCCCGGCCTCGTGCGCGAGCTGGTCGATGACCTCTGCGAGTTCTGCAACCGCGTCGACCTGCCCGCTGCCATACAGGCCGCGATCGCGCATGTCCAATTCGAGACGATTCACCCCTTCGTCGACGGCAACGGCCGGGTCGGCAGGGCCCTGATCCTCGCCGTTCTCCGACGTCGCGGAGTGGCGCAGACCTATCTACCCCCAGTCAGTCTGGCCTTGGCGGGGAACGCGGACAGATACGTCGCCGGGATGACGAGCTGGCGGCTCGGCGAAGAGGAGGACTGGTACGAGATCTTTGCCGAGGCGCTGTTCCGGTCCGCGGATGGAGCTCGAGAGTTCGGGGCTTGGGTGCTGGACCTGCAGCGCCGATGGATGGAGAAGGCCGGACACCCGCGCAAGGGATCGGGAGCGCAGCGGTTGATAGATCTGCTGCCCTCGCAGCCCATCATCGACGTCAAGACGGCGGCGCGATTGCTCGGCGGTACCGAAGAGCGAGCGCGCCTCGCCATCCTCCGTCTGGAGAAGAGCGGGGTGCTCCACCAAATCACCGTGGGGCGCCGCAATCGTGCCTGGGAGTGCGTGGGCCTCTTCGATCTGCTCGACCGCTTCGAGCGAGACCTGGGCCCGGCGGGCCGGACGCCGCGTCTGACTAAAGCCCCATCGCCTTCCCGATGAGACCTCTACCCGCGCTCGACGGTTACCTGGGGACGAGCTGGAGGATCGGAATGGTGCGATCGCTCCGGGCCGCGCTCTCGCGGTAGGCGGCGAATGGTGGGAACACGTTGTCGGCTAGGTCCCAGAGGCGGTCTCGCTCAGCCTCCCCTTCGATCGCCTCGGCTCGGAACGGCTGGCCGTTCAGCTTCACGTCCGGGTTGGTGCGGGCGTTGTAGAACCAGGAGGGGTGTTCGGGAGCACCGGCCTTCGACGCGATGATCGTCACCCGCTCGCCGTCATGGAAGTAGATGACCCCGTTGCGCCTGGTCAGGCCAGACTGCGCCCCTCGCGTCTCCAGCAAGGCGGTGCGGATGATCAGTCCGGTTCCGATCCGTCCTCCGGTGAGGCGAAGCAGGTGGGGGTCGACCTTCCAG
>DATHFL010000219.1:0-6875 GCA_035318125.1 Solirubrobacterales bacterium
TTCGTAGAGGAGGGTGCAGCCGACGAGGTCACGGGCGACCTCGTGGACCGAGCGGTCGAAGAAATCAGCCCCCAACGGCCCTGCGGGCCGCTGGGCCCGGCTTCCGGACCCTGGGCGCTGCCGTTTCAGCCTCGCTCCTCCTGGACCCGGGCCTGGACCGCGGCCAGGGTCTCCCGCGCCTCCTGCATCTGCGCGGCGAGCGGGACCGAGCCGGTGCCGCCGGCGATCCGCTTCGACTCCAGCCAGCTGCTGCGCTGCAGCACCTCGTAGTAGGAGTCGTCGAGGTGCTCGGAGCGCTGGCGCAGCTCCTCCGGGGTCAGCTCGGAGAGCGACTTGCCGCGCTCGACCGCGTCGCGGACGAGGCCGCCGACGATTCCGTGCGCCTCGCGGAAGGGGACGCCGTGGCGGACCAGCAGGTCGGCGACCTCGGTCGCCGCCAGCATCTCGTCGCCGGAGGCCGCCTCCATCCGCTCGCGGTGGAACTCGATCCCGTCGAGCATCCCGGCGGTGGCGTCGAGGCAGGCCTCGATCGTGTCGATCGCGTCGAAGAGCGGCTCCTTGTCCTCCTGCATGTCCTTGCCGTAGGTGAGCGGCAGCGCGTGCATCACCCCCAGCAGGGTCTGGTAGGAGGCGCCGACGCGCGGGGCCTTCGCCCGCAGCAGCTCGGCCGAGTCGGGGTTCTTCTTCTGCGGCATGATCGAGGAGCCCGAGGAGAAGGACTCGTCGAGCTCGCAGAAGCCGAACTCGCTGCTCGACCAGATGACGATTTCCGATCCCAGCCGCGAGAGGTGCATGGCGCAGGCCGAGGCGGCGCTCAGGTAGTCGAGGACGAAGTCGCGGTTGGAGGCGCCGTCGATCGAGTTGTGGCTGACGTGGGCGAAGCCGAGGTCGGCGGCGACCGCCTCGCGGTCGATCTCCCAGTTGACGCCGGCCAGGGCGCCGGAGCCGAGCGGCATCACGCTGGCGCTGTCGAGGGCGAACTGGAAGCGCAGGACGTCGCGGGCGAGCATCCAGAAGTAAGCGAGCAGGTGGTGGCCGAGGTAGACCGGCTGGGCGCGCTGGAGGTGGGTGTAGCCGGGCATCGGCCAGTCGGCGTGGGCCTCGGCGAGGCCGAGCAGCCGCTCCATCGCCGCGCCGCAGAGCTCGATCCCCCGCAGCGAGTGCGCCTGCACGACCATCGCCACGTCGGTGGCGACCTGGTCGTTGCGCGAGCGGCCGGTGTGGAGCTTGCCCGCGAGCGGGCCGATCTCCTCGCCGAGCAGGCGCTCGATCGCCATGTGGATGTCCTCGTCGGCGGGCTCGAACTCGAAGCCGTGCTCGGCCATGCGGGCGTCGACCCGGTCGAGCCCCTCCTCGATCCGCGCCAGCTCCTCCGCGGTGAGGACGCCGATCTCGCAGAGGCCGCGGGCGTGCGCCTTCGACTGGTCGATGTCGTAGGGCGCCAGCCAGGCGTCGAAGGCCAGCGAGCGGTTGAGCCGCCAGAAGCGGGGGTCGGGGTCTTTGCGGAAGCGCGACATCGGGGCGGCGATTATGCCGTTCGCGCGGTCTGACCGAGGGCCGCGGCGAGCTCCTGGCAGACGCGGTCCACCTGCGCCTCCCCCATCGCCGGGAAGAACGGCAGCGCCAGCGAGTCGGCCGCGGCCGCTTCGGCGACCGGGAACTGGCCCTCGCGGTAGCCGAGCTCGCGCAGATGTGGGAAGAGGTGGATGCAGGGCAGGTAGGCCTTGGAGGCGATGCCGCGCTCGGCGAGGGCGGCGATCGTCGCGTCGCGGTCGGCGCCCGCGGGGAGGCGGACCGGGTAGACGAACCAGCTCCGCACCTCCTGGCCGCGGCCGGCGGTCGGCGTCCGCAGACCCTCGAGCGCACCGAGCCGCTCCCCGTAGAGCCGAGCGACGGCGGCGCGGCGCTCCAGCAGCGAGTCGAGCTTCTCGACCTGGGCGACCCCGAGCGCGGCGGCGAGGTCGGAGAGGCGGTAGTTGAAGCCGAGCCGGTCGTGGTCGAGCCAGCCCATGTCGACGGCGCGGCCCTGATTGCGCTCCGAGCGCAGGCGCGCGGCCTCGCCGGGGTCGCGGGGGACGATCATCCCCCCCTCCCCCGTCGTCATCTGCTTGTTGGCGTAGAAGGCGAAGGTGGCGAGGCCGCCGCGGGCGCCGACCTTGCGGCCCTCGGAGTCGACCGCCCCGAGCGCCTCGCAGGCGTCCTCGAGGACGTTGAGCCCGTGCCGGAGGGCGAGGTCCTCCAGCGCCGGCATCGCCGCCGGGTAGCCGAAGATGTGGACCGGCAGCAGGCCGGCGGTGCGCTCGCCGACCGCGTCGGCCGCCGCCGCGGGGTCGAGGTTCAGCGTCTCCTCCTCGACGTCGGCGAAGACCGGGCGGGCGCGCTCGTAGAGCAGGCAGTTGGCCGAGGCGACGAAGCTGAAGGGGCTGGTCACGACCTCGTCGCCCTCCCCCCATCCCAGCATCCGTACCCCGAGGTGGAGCGCGGCGGTGCCGCTGGAGACCATCACCGCGTCGTCGACGCCGAGCCAGGCGGCGAACTCGCGCTCGAAGCGCTCACCCATCGGGCCCAGCGAGAGCCGGCCCGAGCGCAGCACCTCCAGCACCAGCTCCTCCTCGCGGGCGCCGACGTCCGGCTGGGCGAGCGGGATCTGCTCCTGTTGGTGGGCGGAGCTCACTGGAACGCGTACTCCAGCGAGTCGACCAGCGCCTCCCAGGAGGCCTCGATGATGTTCTCGGAGACGCCGATCGTCCCCCATTCCCGCTCCTCGTCGGCCGAGTCGAGGAGGACGCGGGTGACCGCGCCGGTGCCGTGGGCTTCGTCGAGGATCCGCACCTTGTAGTTGGCCAGCTCGACGTCGGCGAGGTGCGGGTAGCGGTCGGCGATCGCGCCGCGCAGGGCGCGGTCGAGGGCGTTGACCGGTCCGTTGCCCTCGGCGGCCTGGAAGTAGCGCCTGCCGTCGACCTCGACTTTGATCGTCGCCTCCGTCGTCACCTCTCCGTCTTCGTGCTTTTCGACCACGACGCGGAAGCTCTCGAGCCGGAACAGCGCCTTGTAGGCACCGGCCTCGCGCCGCAGCAGCAGCTCGAAGGAGGCGGGCGCCGCCTCGTAGTGGTAGCCGTCGTGCTCGCGCTGCTTCAGCTGTTCGACCGCCCGCGCCGCGGCGGCGTCGTCCATCTCCAGGCCGGCGCGCTCGGCCTGGGCGCGGATCGTCGCCTTGCCGGAGAGCTCGGAGGGCAGGATGTTGCGCTGGTTGCCGACCGCCTCGGGGTCGACGTGCTCGAAGGTGCGGGCGTCGGCCTCGACCCCAGCCACGTGCATCCCCCCCTTGTGGGCGAAGGCGTGGCGGCCGACGTAGGGCGCGTCGGGGTTCGGGCTGACGTTGCAGAGCTCGTCGATGAAGTGGACTGTCTCGGCGAGGGTGGCCAGCTGCTCGGGGCTGACGACGTCGTAGCCGAGCTTCAGCTGCAGGTTCGGCAGGATCGTCGTCAGGTTGGCGTTGCCGCAGCGCTCGCCGTAGCCGTTGACCGTCCCCTGCACCATCCGCGCCCCCTCAGCGACGGCCGCAAGCGAGTTGGCGACGCCGCAGCCGGCGTCGTCGTGGACGTGGATGCCGACTTCGGCCCGCTCTCCCAGCTTCGCCACCACCTCGCGGGTCGCGGCGGCGATCTGGTCGGGGAGGCTGGAGCCGTTGGTGTCGCAGAGGGTGACGTTCTCGGCGCCGGCCTCGACCGCCGCCCCCAGGCACTCCAGCGCGTAGGCGGAGTCGTCGCGGTAGGCGTCGAAGAAGTGCTCGGCGTCGTAGACGACGCGCTTGCCCTCGGCGCAGCAGAAGCCGACCGAGTCGGCGATCATCGCCAGGTTCTCCTCGCGGGAGACCTTCGTCACCTTCTCCAGGTGCAGGCCCCAGGTCTTGCCGACCAGGGTGACGACGGGCGTGAAGGCCCCGACCAGGGTCTGCAGCGCCGGGTCGTCCTCGGGGGCGCTGTCGCGGCGGCGGGTCATCCCGAAGGCGCAGATCGTCGCCTGCTCCAGGTCGAGCTCGGCGAGCCGCGCGAACAGCTCCTCTTCCTTCGGGTTGGAGCTGGGAAAGCCGGCCTCGATCATCTGCACCCCGAGCTTGTCGAGGGCGAGGACGACGCGCGCCTTCTCGGAGGCCGAGAGCGACATCCCCTCGCCCTGCATGCCGTCGCGCAAAGTCGTGTCGTAGAGCTTCACCTGTTCCATCTGCTGCTGCCTTTCGAATCGGAAGATCGGGTGGGCACGGGACCCGCATACGCGGCGTCGCCGCGCCGGCCGCTAGGCGGCAGGGGTAATTCGCCCGATCGACTCGGAATCGGAGGCCTCGACGAAGTCGAGCCACTCGAGGTACTCCTCGGCGCGGCCGTGGAGGGCGTCCTCGAACTTGGCCTGGATCACCCGCGTCACCTCGCCCGGCTCGCCCAGCAGGTGGTCGTCGATCTCGCGCACCGGCACCAGCTCTGCCGCCGTCCCGGTGAGGAAGACCTCGTCGGCGAGGTAGAGCTCGGCGCGGGCGATCGCCCGCTCCTCGACCTTGTAGCCGAGGTCGGTGGCGATCTGGACGACCGCGCTACGGGTGATCCCGTCGAGGATCGCCGAGCTGTGGCCGGGGGTGATCAGCGTCCCCTCGCGGACGATGAAGATGTTCTCGCCCGAGCCCTCGGAGACGTGCCCGTGCTGGTCGAGCAGGATGGCCTCTTCGTAGCCGGCCTCGGTCGCCTCGGTCTTGGCGAGGATCGAGTTGAGGTACTGGCCCGAGGCCTTGGCGTGCGGGATCAGGCTGTCGCCGGAGATCGTGCGCCAGGAGGAGACCTTGGCGCGGATGCCGTGTTCCTTGCCCTCGTCGCCCAGGTAGCTGCCCCAGGGCCAGGCGGCGACGATCACGTCGATCGGGGCGCCTTTCGCGTACAGCCCCATCTCGCCGTAGCCGCGGAAGGCGAGCGGGCGGATATAGCCGGAGCGCAGGCCGATCCGGCGCAGCAGCTCCTTGGTCGCCTCGCGAATCTCCTCGGCGCTGTAGGGGAGCTTGAAGTAGTAGAGCTCGGCCGACTTCTCCAGCCGGGCCAGGTGCTCCTGGTGGCGGAAGACGGCCGGGCCGCGCTCGGTCTCATAGCAGCGGATGCCCTCGAAGACGCCGGTCCCGTAGTGGAGACCGTGGCTGAGGACGTGCACCTTCGCCTCGTCCCAGGGGACGAACTCGCCGTTCTGCCAGATCAGCTCCGCCGTGTCCATGACGGGAAAGTATGCCCGATCGAACGCTAGGCGCGAAGCTCTTCCAGCACCGCAGCGGTCATTTCGGCGGTGCCGACCTCGCGCTCGGGGGCCGGGTCCTCGCTCGTCGGCGGCTTGACGACCGTGCCGGAGGCGAGGTCGGGGGTGCGGAGGCCGCGCTCGAGGACGGCGTCGACCGCGGCCTCGATGCGAGCGGCGTCGTCGCCGCGGCCGAGGCCGTGGCGCAGCATCATCGCCGCCGAGAGGAAGGTCGCGAGCGGGTTGGCGCAGCCCTGGCCGGCGATGTCGGGGGCCGAGCCGTGGACCGGCTCGAAGAGGCCGGGGGCGCCCTCGGCGCCGAGGCTGGCGGAGGGGAGCATCCCCAGCGAGCCGGTCAGCATCGCCGCCTCGTCGCTGAGGATGTCGCCGAAGAGGTTCTCGGCGAGGACGACGTCGAAGTCGGCGGGCCGGGAGACGAGCTGCATCGCCGCGTTGTCGACCAGCAGGTGTTCGAGCTCGACGTCCTCGTAGTCGGCGGCGACGCGGCCGACCACCTCGCGCCAGAGCCGCGAGGTCTCCAGCACGTTGGCCTTGTCGACCGAGGTGACCTTGGGGTTGCGGCCGGTGCTCTCGGCGCGGCGGCGGGCGGCGTCGAAGGCGGTGCGGGAGATGCGGTCGACCTCCTCGGCCGAGTACTCGCAGGTGTCGTGGGCGACGTCGCCATCGCGGCCGGAGTCGCCGAAGTAGATGCCGCCGGTGAGCTCGCGGACGACCAGCAGGTCGGTGCCGGCGATCCGCTCCTCGCGCAGCGGGCTGGCGCCGACCAGGGCCGGGCTCGGCCGCACCGGGCGCAGGTTGGCGTAGAGGCCCATCCCCTTGCGGAGGCCGAGCAGCCCCTGCTCGGGGCGCGGCGCACTCGGGTCGGTGGTGTCCCATTTCGGGCCGCCGACGGCGCCGAGCAGGACCGCGTCGGCGCCGCGACAGGCGTCGAGGACCTCGTCGGTGAGGGCGGTGCCGTGCTCGTCGATCGAGCAGCCGCCCATCAGGCGCTCGTCGTAGGAGAACTCGCCGAGCGCGTCGAGGACCTCGCGGGCGGCGGCGACGATCTCGGGTCCGATCCCGTCGCCGGGCAGGACGACTATGCGCGGGGTGCCGTTCAAGGTTCCGGGACTCTACGCGTCTCGCTCAGGCGCGCGCCTCGATGTTGAGGCGGACGTACTCGAGGACCAGCGGTTGCGCCTCCTCGGCGAGGACGGCTTCGGCGAAGGGCCGGCGTTTCTCGGGCGGCAGCTGGTCGAGGACCGGGCCGAGGGTGACGGTGGAGATGAACTCGAGCGGGCGGGCGGGCTGGACCGGCTTCGGCTGCAGCCAGCAGCGCTCCTCGCCGAAGCCGGCCGCCGCCAGGCGCGGCTCGGTCTCCTGCGGCGAGGCGAAGTTCCAGAGGCCCTTGGCCCGGTTCAGGTGCTGGGCGTACTCGGGACGGGAGGCGACGGTCGCGATCGCCACCGTGTGGGTGGCGACGTTGCCCTGGCCGCCGCACTGGGCGACGAGGCGGCCGCCCGGGCGCAGCGCCGCGTGCAGGCGGCGGAAGAGGCGGTCGTGGTCGGCGATCCAGTGCAGGGTCGCGGTCGAGAAGACGAGGTCGG
>DATHFL010000220.1:0-4081 GCA_035318125.1 Solirubrobacterales bacterium
GCCGTCGCCAGGAAGCCCGCCGCGACCAGGCGCGTCCGCGAGACCGGGGCCGAGAGCAGGACGTCGAGCCGCCCCGTTTCGGCGGCGCCGGTGAGGCCGCTGGCGATCGCCCGCACCGCCAGGTAGCCGAGCGCCAGCGGCACGATCAGGCTCAGCATCTCCGCGTGCAGGTACTGCTCGACGTTGCTCAGCTGGCCGATCCCGAACGCTTCCTTCAACCCCTCCGGGTAACCCTCGACCGCCTGCGAGATCGACTCTTCGACCGAAGGGAAGATCGCGACGATGAAGGCCGACATCAGCCCCAGCGGCAGCCCCCAGGCCCAGACCGAGCGGCGGCGGTCGGAGAGGTGGGTGGCCGTCAGCGCCCAAACCTGGCTCACTCTGCCGCCCCCTCCTCGTAGTAGCCGAGGAAGACCTCCTCCAGCGAGGGATGGGTCGCCTCGAGGTCGACGACGTGGTGGCCGGCCAGCTCGCGGATGACCGCGTCGAGGTCCCCGCCCGCGGTGAAGGTGGCGCGGTTGCCGGCGATCTCCAGGCCGGCGACGCCCGGGAGCGTGCGCAGCCGCTCCAGCCCGGCCGGGTCGGCCAGCTCGGCCGCGAAGCGCCGCCGCGCCTTGCCGAGCAGCTCGTCGATCCGCTCGACCGCGATCAGGCGGCCGGCGCGGACGATCCCGACCCGGTCGCAGACCCGCTGCACCTCGTCGAGCTCGTGCGAGGAGAGGAAGACGGCGCAGCCGCGCTCGCGCTCCTCGGCGACCAGCGCCAGGAACTCCTCCTGCATCAGCGGGTCGAGGCCGCTGGTCGGCTCGTCGAGGACCAGCAGCTCGGGGCGGTGAAAGGTGGCGAGGATGAGCCCGACCTTCTGCCGGTTGCCGCGCGAGAGCTGCCCGAGCGGGCGGTCGAGGTCGGCGCGGAAGCGCTCCGCCAGCTCCGCCGCGCGGCCGCCGCCGTCGACCGCCCGCAGCCGGCCCAGCAGCCGCACCGCCTCCCGGCCCGTCGCCTCGCGGCCAAAGCCGAAGTCGCCGGGGAGGTTGCCGAGCCGGGCGCGGATCGCGACGCTGTCGCGCCGGCTGTCGAGGCCGAAGAGGCGCGCCGAGCCCGAGGTTGGGTGGATCAAGTCGAGCAGGGTCCGGATCGTCGTCGTCTTGCCGGCCCCGTTGGGCCCGAGGAAGCCGAAGACCTCCCCCGGCCGCACCTCGAAGCTGACGTCCTCGATCCCACGGTGGCTGCCGTAGCGCTTGGTCAGGCGCTCGATCTCGATCGCCGGTGGGTCGGTGGCCACGCCCAGAGTATGAGGGGCGCGTCGGCAGGGGCAGTCGCCTTTGCAAACCAGCGGTTGACAAAAGCGACTGGCCACGCTCAGTCGCCGGCCAGCGCCCGCGCCACATCTGCGGCTACGTCTGCTGCTTCGCGTTCGAGCTGCCGTTCGCTGAAGCGATGGACCGCGTATCCGCGTCGCCGCAGCGCCAGGTCGCGGGCACGGTCGTCCTCGAATGCGATCGCGCCGCCATGGGTGACGTAGCTGTCGGTTTCGACCACCAGTTTCCGATCGCGCCAGAGGAAGTCCACGGTCATCGGCCCGATCGGAACGTTGACCTCCGGCGGCGGCAGGAGATGGTGGCGACAGAGTTTCAGGAAGTCTCGCTCGAGGTCACTGCGCGTGCGGTCCGTCTCGATGTCGCCGAGGTCCATTTCGAGGAACTCGGCCTGACGGATTGCCCGGCGCACCAGCGACGGTCGCAACGCCGAGCGCTGCAGGTCCTCGAGCGTGCGCGCCACGCTCGTCACCGGAATGCGGCGACGGACGGTCACCAGGGACGGCAGGCGCCTTTGCAAACCAGTGGTTGACAAAAGCGACTGGTCGCCGATGTTTGGACAGCGGTGGATGCGAATGCCGCGGCGGCGCTTGCGGCCGTTTTGGGTCGGCACGGTGACGTCGACGGGGCCGCCCAGCGGTCGCAACAGGCCCCAGTGGACGGCGGCGGAGCCGTGGCTGAGGGCGGCGCCGGGGCCGCAGGCGAGCACCGCGGCCATCCATCGGGACTCTTCGCTCAGATTGCCATGGCCGACGGAATAGACGCCTTGGTGGACACGGTAGATCCGCCCGGCGCGAACGCGCTTGGAGATCGCCGCCCTCGTCAGCCCTGCCGCGACGAGCTGCCGCGTCGTCACGATCCCATGCTGCTCGCCGGCGACTCGTCCGATCGCCAGGTCCACCTTGGCGCTTTTGCCAACCATGAGTTCGCAAAGGCGCCTCGACCCTCGGGTTCGCCCCCCGGCGGCCTTGGAGAACCCGCAATTAGCTGCCGAAGACGGCCTCGAGCTCGGCCAGCTGCGACTCGATCCCGGCGCAGACGCCGTCGCAGAGTTCGTGGACGCCGGGGTCGGCGATCCGGTAGAGCGAGCTGGTGCCGCGCTTGCGGCGGGCGACGAAACCCTCGCCGTGGAGCGCCGAGAGGTGCTTGGAGACGTTCTGCTGGGAGGTCCCGAGCTGCTCGGCGATCTCCCCCACCGAGGCCTCGTCGCGGTTGCGCAGGAGGTCGAGGATGCGCAGTCGGGTCGGGTCGGCGAGCGCCCGGAAGCGGCGCGCGATCAGCTCCGCCGCCTCGGGGTTGAGCGGGCTCATCACGAGCTTGGTGGACGCGCGTGCCATTCCCTGTTATTGTAGCTTCTACCACTGTTTAATTGTTAACTTGTACTTCTGTAGAGGAGATGAGGATGCCGACTCGAACCGCTCCGATTCTGAACGACCGCCCGGCGCCCGCCGCCGACCCGCTCGGGCCGATCGGCCGCCTCGGCCGCTTCGCCGCCACCCACCGCGCCGCCGTCTTCATCACCTGGGCGCTGCTTGCGGTGGGTCTCGGCTTCCTCGCGCCGCGCGCCGAGACGGCGCTCTCCGGCGCCGGCTGGGAGGCCCTGGGATCGGAGTCGGTCGAAGCGCGGAAGCAGGTCAACGCCTCCTTCGGCGGCGCCGGCGCCTACGGCCTCCAGGTCGCCGTCCACTCGCAGCGGCTGACCGCCGCCGACCCCCGCTTCCGCCGCACCGTCGCCGAGGTCGAACGCGTCCTCGCCTCCGACTCCGCCGTCGGCCGCGTCGTCCCGCCGCAGGCCGGAGTCTCGATCTCGCGCGACGGCCGCACCGCCGTCGTCCGCGCCACCGCCGCCGAGGACCCGAACGGGATGGTCGCCGCCGCCGGCCACCTCAAGGAGGAGATCGCCGCCCTCGACGCTCCCGGCGTCGAAGCCAACCTCACCGGCGCCGCCGGGATGTGGTCCGACTTCAACGAGGCGAACAAAGAGGCGATGCTGAAGTCCGAGCTCTTCTCCTGGCCGGTCACCCTGGCGATCCTCGTCCTCGCCTTCGGCTCGCTGGTCGCCGCCGGGCTGCCGCTGCTGCTGACGATCGCCGGCCTCGTCCTCTCCGCCGGCGTCCTCTACCTCGGCACCATGCTGGCGCCGATCTCGATCTGGGCGATGAACTTCGCGCTGATGTTCGCCCTCGCCCTCGGCGTCGACTACGCCCTCTTCGTGGTGATGCGCTTCCGCAACGCCCTCTTCGGCCAGGGGCTGGCGCCGCCCGAGGCGGTCGCGACGACGATGGACACCGCCGGCAAGGCGGTCCTCTTCTCCGCCGTCACGGTGCTGATCTCGCTGGCGGCGGTGATGCTCGTCCCCAGCCCCGCCTTCCGCTCGGTCGCGCTCGGGATCATGATCTCGGTCCTCTTCGTCCTCGCCGCGACGCTGACCCTGCTGCCGGCGGTGCTGGCGAAGCTCGGCCCGCGGGTCGACAGGCTGGCGCTGCCGTGGGCGCACTCGGGCGAGCACCGCTCGCCGCGCTTCGCCCGCTGGGGGGAGACGCTCTGGCGGCGGCCGCTCCTCTTCGGCGGCCTGGCGCTGGTCGCCCTCGTCGCCCTGGCGCTGCCGGTCCTCGGCATGCGCACCGGCATGCCCTCGATCAAGGTCGTGCCGCAGGGGGACAGCTCGCGAATCGGCTACGAACAGGTCAGCGCCGCCTTCGGCCCGGGCGCGCCCGGCGTGCTGCAGGTCACCGCTCCCCAGGCGCAGGCCGCGGACGTGGCGG
>DATHFL010000221.1:0-2385 GCA_035318125.1 Solirubrobacterales bacterium
CAGACGAGGTAGGAGCGGTCCGGTTTCATCTAATTTAGGTAGTCCCCATGTTGCCGCCGAACATCCTCTACATCCACTCCCACGACACCGGCCGCTACGTCCAGCCCTACGGCTTCCAGGTGCCGACCCCGAACATCCAGATGCTGGCCGACCAGGGAGTGCTGTTCCGCGAGGCCTTCTGCGCCGCGCCGACCTGCTCCGGCAGCCGCGCCAGCCTCCTCACCGGCCTCCACTGCCACAACAACGGCATGTTCGGCCTCGCCCACCGCGGCTGGAAGCTGAACGACTACGAGCAGCACTGGGTCCACACCCTGCGCAGCGCCGGCTATCGCTCGATCCTGATCGGCGAGCAGCACATCTCGCTCGACCCGGCGGCGATCGGCTACGACGAGGTCGTCCCGGTCGACCAGAACCACGCCCACTTCGTCGCCCCGCTGACGATCAAGACGCTGCGCGGGGCGCCGGCCGAGCCCTGGTTCATGTCGGTCGGCTTCTTCGAGACCCACCGCGAATTCGCCGCTCCGACCTCGGTCCGCGACACGCTCTACTCGCTGCCGCCGGCGAACCTGCCCGACGTCGTCGCGACCCGCAAGGACATGGCGGCGTTCAAGGCGAGCGCCCGCTCGCTCGACCAGGGGATCGGCGCCGTCCTCCACGCCCTCCACGACTTCGGCCTGGTCGAGAACACGCTGGTGATCTGCACCACCGACCACGGCATCGCCTTCCCCGGCGCCAAGGCGACTCTCTTCGACCGCGGGATCGGGGTGATGATGATCGTCCGCGGCCCCGGCTTCCCCGCCGGCAAGGTGGTCGACGCGCCGGTCAGCCACCTCGACGTCTTCCCGACCCTCTGCGACGTCGCCGGCGCCGAGCACCCCGACTGGCTGCAGGGCAGCTCGCTGATGCCGCTGGTGCGGGGGGAGGTCGAGAGCCTCCACGACGCGATCTTCGCCGAGACGACTTACCACGCTGCTTACCAGCCTCACCGGGCGATTCGGACCGAGCGTTGGAAGTACATAAGGCGATTTGACGAATACCCGCATCCGGTCCTCGCTAACTGCGACGACAGCGACACCAAGGATCTCCTGGTCGCGGCGGGATGGGGTGAGGAAGTCGTGCCCGAGGAGCAGCTCTACGACCTGGTGCTCGACCCCGAGGAGGGCGAGAACCTGGCGGGGGACCCGGCCCGGGCCGGGGTGCTGGACGAGCTCCGCGAGCGGCTCGAGACCTGGATGCGGGAGACCGACGACCCGCTGCTGGAGGGACCGGTGGCGCCGCCCGAGGGCGCGATCGTCAACGAGCAGTGGCAGCTCTCGCCCGACGACCCGGTGCGGATCGTCACGGCCGGCTCCACGGCCGCTCCATCCAGGTGAGGCAGGTCCAGCCGGGGATCGTCTGGCCGAAGGGGTCGCGACTCTCGCCGTGGGCGAAGACCGAGAGGCCGCAGTTGTGCGAGCCGAGGTTCCAGATTCCGGCCGCCATCGGCGCCTCGAAGCGCTCGCCGAGGACCGAGTCGAGGAGGAAGAAGCGGGTGAAGATGCCGTGGGTGACCAGCAGCGGCAGCTCGCCCGCCGCGCCGGCCTCGAGCTCGGCCTTCAGCTGCCGCACCCGCGCGACCGCCTGCTCGAAGCTCTCGCCGCTGTGCAGCTCGTGGACGTAGTCGATCTCCTCCGGCTCCAGCCCCAGCGCCTCGCCGACCGCCTGTGCCGTTTCGCTCGCCCGTCGCAGCGGGCTGCTGAGCAGGCGGGTGACCCCGAGCTCGCGCAGGCCGGCGCCGGCGGCGTGCGCCTGTTCGAGGCCGCGCTCGGTCAGCCGATCGGAGTCGGAGTGCGGCGCCGGCTCGCCGCTGAGCTGGGCGTTGTGGACCGACTCGCCGTGGCGGAGGAAGAGCGCGCGGCTCATTCGGGCGTCGGGGCGGCGCCGGCGACGACGTTGACGAAGTTCTCCAGGTGCTTGGTCGTCCAGCACTCGAAGGCGCCGTCGCAGTGGCGCTCGTAGGCGGCCATCACCGAGTCGCCGTAGTTCCAGTAGAGCTTCGGCTCGGGGTTGATCCAGAGCGTGCGCCCCGCCGCGTCCGCCACCCGCCCGAAGGCGGCAGCGTGGGGCTCGCGCCCGTTCGTGCGGGCGTCGCCCAGCACGATCACCGTGGAGCGCGGATCGAGGTCGTCCACAACGCTGTCGAGGAACTCGAGCCATACGCGGCCGTAGTCGGTGTAGCCGGACACGTCGGCCACCCCGGCGTCGGTGGCGATCCGGCGCGAGACGACCTCGAACGAGCGCTCGCGCTCGAAGACGTCGGTGACCTCCGAGATCCGCTCCACGAACACGAACGAGCGCAGCTTGCGGAACTGGTCGTGCAGCGCGTGCAGCACCGACAGGAAGAAG
>DATHFL010000222.1:0-15400 GCA_035318125.1 Solirubrobacterales bacterium
GAGCGGCTGGGGCAGGCGATCGACCGCGAGGAAGACAACTGGCAGCTGTACTACCTGCGGGCGCGGGTCCAGCAGGAGGCGGGCGACGAGGCCGCCGCCCGCGCCGACCTGAACAGGGCACGTGAGCTCAACCCCGAAGAAAAGTGCCTGCGGGAAGGTTTTGAAGGGTGCGGATGAGCAAGGTCCCCGACACCAGGGCCGAGGTCGCGAAGGCGGCCGAGGCGCCGCGGCCGGCCCCGGTCCCGTTCGACACGTCCGGGCTGGGGCCGCAGGAGTCGCGCCGGCGCGGGGCGCTGCTGCGGCGGCTGCTGGCGCTGAGCGACTGGAGCGCGCTGATCGTTGCCCTCTGCGCCGTCACCCTCACCAGCTCGGCGACCGACGTCGCCGACCTCTTCTGGGCCGTCCTCTTCAGCCCGGCCTGGGTGATCGTGGTCAAGCTCCACGGCCTCTACGACAACGACCACCGCCGCATCCGCCACAGCACCCTCGACGAGCTGCCATCGCTGGTCTCGGCCAGCGTCCTCGGCACCCTCGCCCTCGACGGGTTGCTGGCGATCAGCCCCGCCGGCCCCCTCTCCCCCGCCAGCGCGATCGGCGTCGGCGTCGTCACCTTCGGCCTCACCTTCGTCCTCCGCGGCGTCCTCCGCTTCCTCTGGCATCGGCTGACGACGCAGGCGGCCGGGGTCGTGATCGGGCCGCCGAGCGCGATCGACACGATCGCCCGCCGCGTCTCCACCCACCCCGAGACGCGCCTGGCGCTGATCGGCTACCTCTCGGCCGAGAGCGAGGAGACGGCGACCGAGCTGCCGCGGCTGGGCTCGCCCGCCGACATCTCCCAGGTCGCCCGCGAGCTGCCGATCGAGCGCGTCGTCGTCACCGAATTCGAGATGAGCGAGGTCGACGCCGAGCGGCTGATCGAGGAGTGCAAGGCCGAGGGCCTGGCACTCACCTTCCTGCCCCAGCACTATGGCCTGCTCGGGCCGGGGATCGAGCTCAACCGGCTGGCCGAGCTACCGGTCCTCGACTTCCGCTTCAGCGACCCGCCGCGCTCGACCATGGCGATGAAGCGGGCGATGGACATCGCCGTCTCGGCGCTGATGCTGACCGTGCTGGCGCCGCTCCTGCTGGCGGTGGCGATCTGGATCCTGCTCGACGACGGGCGGCCGGTCTTCTTCCGCCAGCGCCGCGCCGGCAGGGACGGGAAGCCGTTCACGATGGTGAAGTTCCGGACGATGGTCGCCGACGCCGAGCAGCGGCTGCCGGAGCTGGTCGACATCGAGAACCTCGACCAGCCCGCCTTCAAGATCCAGGACGACCCGCGGGTGACCCGCAGCGGGCGCGGGCTGCGGCGGACCAGTCTCGACGAGCTGCCGCAGCTGTTCAACGTCCTGCGCGGGGAGATGTCGCTGGTCGGGCCGCGGCCGGAGGAGGAGAGCGTGGTCGCCCTCTACGACGAGCGCCAGCGGCGGCGGCTGGCGGTGAAGCCGGGGCTGACCGGGCCGATGCAGGTCTATGGCCGCAGCGACCTCACCTTCGAGGAGCGGCTGGCGATGGAGCGCGACTACCTCGACAACCTCTCGCTGCTGACCGACCTGGCGATCCTGCTGCGGACGCCGCGGGCGCTGGTCCGCGGCGAAGGCGCCTACTAGAGGAGCGGCGTGCTCGAGCTCGAGGTGGTGGTGGTCAGCCACGGCGCCGAAGCGCTGCTGCGGCGCTGCCTGCGCTCGCTGCGCGAGCACCCGATCGCTGAAGGCGAGATGCGGGTGACCGTGGTCGACAGCGGCAGCGCCGACGGGACGCCGGACATGGTCGAGGACGAGTTCCCGGAGGTGCGGCTGCTGCGACGCGGCAACGTCGGCTTCTCGGCGGCCAACAACCTGGTGCTGCGCCAGACCGACGCCGCCGCCGTGCTGCTGCTCAACCCCGACACCGAGGTCTACCCGGGGACGCTCGACGCGGCGCTGGCGCGGCTGCGCTCAGACGAGCGGATGGGGATGGTCGGGGTGAAGCTGATGACCGAGAGCGGCGAGCTCGACCACGCCTGCAAACGCTCCTTCCCCACCCCGCTCAGCGCCCTCGCCCACTTCACCGGGATCGGGCGAGGGGCCGACGGGGCGCTCGGCCAGTACCGCGCCACCCACCTCGACGAGGACGAGCCGGGCGAGGTCGACGCGGTCAACGGCGCCTTCATGCTCTGCCGCACCGAGGCGGTCCGCGAGGCCGGCCTGCTCGACGAGGGCTACTGGCTCTACATGGAGGACCTCGACTGGTGTCACCGCTTCTGGGACGCGGGCTGGAAGGTCTTCTACGAGCCGGCCGGGGTCGCCCTCCACGTCAAGGGCGGCTCCAGCCCCAGCCGCCGCGCCCCGCGCCAGGAGATCGCCTTCCACCGCGGCATGGGCCGCTTCTACCGCCGCTTCGACGCGCCGCGGAGCAACCCCCTGCTGAACGCCGCGGTCTACGCCGGGATCGGGGCGAAACTGGCGCTCAGCCTCGCCCGCACGAAACTTTCCCGTAACTGAGCTTTCACGGCCGCGCCTCCGGTCTCGCTACCTTTTCCAGCTCGATGAAGCGAAGCCTCGCCGCCGCCCTCCTCCTCGTTTGCCTGCTCGTCGCGCTCGTCGCCGGCACCCAGCCGGGTGCGGCGAAAGCGCCGCCGCGGCCGCCGAAGGGGTTCTTCGGCGTCGCCCCGCAGTCGGTCCTGACCGAAGCCGACGTCCGCTACATGAAGGCCGGCGGGATCGAAGCTGTTCGCTGGCCGCTGCCCTGGGAACAGATCCAGCCGCTCCCCAACGGCCCCTACGACTGGGAAGCCTTCGACCAGGTCGTCTCGGTCGCCGCCCGCCAGGGCATGCAGGTGCTGCCGTTCGTCTACGCGACCCCGAAATGGATCTCGCGCAAGTACACGAAGATGCCGATCGACAGCGCTCGCGCCCGCCAGGCCTGGGTCGCCTTCCTCGAAGCGGCGGTCAAACGCTACGGGCCGGGCGGCGAATTCTGGGCCGAACGCGCCCCCGGCGTGGTCAAGTACGAACCGGCGATCGCGACCCCGGTGCCGATCCGCAACTGGCAGGTCTGGAACGAGGCCAACTTCTTCTACTTCGCCTACCCGGTCTCGCCGCAGCGCTTCGTGCGGCTGCTGAAGATCTCCTCGCCGGCGATCAAACGGGTCGACCCGGGGGCAAAGGTGATCCTCTCCGGCCTCTTCGGCGAACCGACCGCGACCGGCAAGCGGGGGATGCCGGCGACCGAGTTCCTGGACGCGGTCTATCGCGCCGGCACCAAGCGCTTCTTCGACGGCATCGCCCTCCACCCCTACGCCGCCTTCTCCGAAGACCTCGAAGAAATGGTCGAGGAGCTGCACAAAGTGACGCTCGCGAACCGCGACCGCGTCCCCCTCTACATCACCGAGATGGGCTGGGGCTCGCAGAACAACTTCAAGCAGGTCGCCTTCGAGCAGGGGGTCCGCGGCCAGGTCGAGCAGCTGAAGGCCTCCTACGGCTATCTGCTGGAAAACCGCAGCCGGCTTAACCTCAAGCAGGTCTACTGGTTCTCCTGGAAAGACCTGCGCGGCTCCTGCAGCTTCTGCGACTCGGTCGGCCTCTTCAAGGCCGGCGCGAGGTTCAAGCCGAAGCCCGCCTGGCACGCCTTCGTCTCCCTGACCGGCGGCCGCGCCCGACCGTAGGGACAGTGTCGCTTTTGTCGTCCTATAGGGCTACAAAAGCGACACGCCCCATCTAGAAGGGGAGCTCGTCGCGGACCTCGGCGAGCTTCGGGGCCGTTTTGTCGCGGTCGGAGAGGAGGGGGTCGGCGACTCGCCAGTCGCCTCCTGGGTAGTCGGCTCGATGCGCACCACCGGCAGAGTCCCGGATTGAGCCAAGGTCTAACGGCCCTTCGCTGGCCTTTGGTAGCGCCGATCGATTTGTCGAGCGAGCTTCCTGCCGGCTGCCTCGGTGCGCGGATCGGCTTCATCGGCCAGGTCGAGGGCCACCGCGGCCAGCGGTGCCGCCGGTCGGCCGGCGAGGGGTTTCCAGACCGGGTCGGCAACCACCCGGAGCCGCACGTTGCCCTCGATTCCAGCGGGGGACAGTGCGTGCTCTTTGATGAAGCGTCGAAGCTGAGACTCCGCGATGTAACCATCGACCTCGCCGTTCGCCAGGAGACCGATCCGCATCGAGCTCGCTGCGCTTATCCCGGAAGACACCAGCGCCTCGTCCTTGAGCACGTAGGGGATCTCTCCCGGGTGAGCCTTATACATGGAGACACGGGACCTGGTTTGAAGACGGGGTGCCAAGGCGAGCAGCCCCTCAAGCGCCAGAGCCCGCCTGAGACGCGAGCGAACGCTTGGATCCAGTCCCGGAGCCTCCTCGTCAGAAGCAAGCAGCAGAATCGCCCAGGCATTCTCAAGGGTAAACCGGCGACCCCTGAGTGACTTCTTGCCCTGTCGCTGCTCCACAGCGCTTCGCTCGATCAACCAGCGGTCGCCGATCTTCGTGGCGGGAAGTTGGCCCTGCGATGCCATAACCCTCACGCGAGCGGGGCTGAGCTGCAGATTGCGAGCAGCCTCGGAAACAGGAATCGGGTCTACCATTGATTGAAATATAGCTATAGAGCTATATTTGCGTCAAATAGTGCGCAACCGCAATATTTGTGTCAAACAGCTAGAAGGGCAGCGAGTCGCGGACCTCGGCCAAGGTTGGCGCCGTTTTGTCGCGGTCGGAGAGGAGCGGTTCTGAGACCTGCCAGTCGACGGCGATGTCGGGGTCGTCCCAGGCGATCCCGGACTCGGTCGCCGGGTCGTAGTAGCTGGAGACCTGGTAGGCGACGTCGGCGACGTCGCTGAGGACGGCGAAGCCGTGGCCGCAGCCGACCGGGACGTAGAGCTGGCGGTGGCTGACGTCGTCGAGCACGTGCCCCTCCCACTGCCCGTAGGTGGGCGAGCCGCGGCGCAGGTCGACGGCGACGTCGAGGATCTTGCCGCGGACGCAGCGGACCAGCTTCGCCTGGCCCGGCTCGGTCTGGAAGTGGATCCCGCGCAGCGTCCCCTTCGCCGAGCGCGAGTGGTTGTGCTGGACGAAGTCGGCGTCGACGCCAAGCTCGCGCCAGCGGTCGCGGCTGAAGGTCTCGACGAAGAAGCCGCGCTCGTCGCCGTGGACGGCGGGCTCGACGAGGACGACGCCCTCGAGCTTGGTCTGCAAGCGCTCCGCCATCAGCCGAGGCTCTTCCCGTACTGCTTTTCGTAGTACTCGCGGTACTCGCCGGAGCGGATCGGCTCCCACCAGTCCTCGTTGTCGCGGTACCACTGCACGGTCCGCTCGAGGCCCTCGGCGAAATGGACCTGCGCCTCCCAGCCGAGCTGCTCCTTCAGCTTCGCCGAGGAGAGCGAGTAGCGGCGGTCGTGGCCGGGGCGGTCGGTGACGTACTCGATCAGCGACTCGTCGCCGCCGCTCAGCTCGATCACCCGCTTGACGACCTCGATGTTCTCGCACTCGTCGGGGCCGCCGACGTTGTAGGCCTCGCCGGCCTTGCCCTTGGTCAGGACCGTGTGGATGCCGCGGCAGAAGTCCTCGACGTAGAGCCAGTTGCGGACCTGGCGGCCGTCGCCGTAGACCGGCAGCGAGTCGCCGTGCAAAGCGTTCAGGACCATCAGCGGGATCAGCTTCTCCGGGTACTGGCGGGGGCCGTAGTTGTTGGAGCCGCGGATGATCGAGGCGTCGATCCCGTAGGTGTGGAAGTGGGCGGAGACGAGCAGGTCGCCGGCCGCCTTGGTCGCCGAGTAGGGCGAGGAGGGGTCGAGCGGGGAGGTCTCGGTGAAGGAGCCGGAGTCGATCGAGCCGTAGACCTCGTCGGTGGAGACCTGGAGGTAGCGCTCGACCCCGAGCTCGCGGGCGGCGTCGAGCAGGGTGCCGGTGCCGATCACGTGGGTGCGGGCGAAGGCGTCCTGGTCGTCGATCGAGCGGTCGACGTGGGACTCGGCGGCGAAGTTGACCACCGCGTCGGCGCCCTGCATCGCTTCGCGGACGACGGCCGGGTCCTCGATCGCCCCCTCGATCAGCTCCGTCCCCTCGGGCAGGTTCTCGCGCCGCCCGGCATAGGTGAGCTTGTCGAGGACGACGACGTCGTGCTCGTCGCCGACCAGCCGCACGTAGGTGGAGCCGATGAACCCCGCCGCTCCGGTAACCAAAAGCCTCATTCCGTACCTGCCTCCGCTTGTCGTTGGGCGAGATAGCCTGCCAGCCCGTCCTGCCAGCTGGGGAGCCGGATCGCGTGTTCGCGCTGGCTGACCAGCGCCGAGAAGGCCGGTCGCGGCGCCGCGGCGCCGAATTCCTCGCTGGTGATCGAGAGCGCCCGGCACTCGACCTTGGCCTGCTCGAAGATCTCGTTGGCGAACTCGTACCAGGAGCACTGGCCCGCCGCCGCCATGTGGTGGATGCCGTACTCGATCCCCTCGATCAGGCGGACGATGCCGTAGGCGAGGTGCCAGGTGTAGGTCGGCGAGCCGACCTGGTCGCGGACCACGGTGACCTCGTTCTGGGTCTCGGCCAGGCGCAGCATCGTCTCGACGAAGTTGCGGCCGCCGATCCCGAAGAGGCCGGCCGAGCGGACGATGAAGTGGCGCTTGTTGGCAGCGGCGACCGCCTCCTCGCCGGCCAGCTTGGTGCGACCGTAGGCCGAGGGCGGGGCCGGCTGGTCGCTCTCCACGTACGGCGCCGCCTTGGCGCCGTCGAAGACGTAGTCGGTGGAGACGTGGACGACCCGCGCCTCCAGCTTCGCCGTCGCCGCGGCGACGTTGCCGGCGCCGGCGCCGTTGACGGCGAAGGCGGCTTCCTCGGCGTCCTCGGCGCCGTCGACGTCGGTCCAGGCGGCGCAGTTGATGACCACGTCGGGGCGCTCGAGGTCGAGCTTGCGGTCGAGCGCGGCGGGGTCGGTGACGTCGAGCTCGGCGCGGCCATAGCCGACGACGTCGTGGCCGGCGTTGCCGGCGGCCAGCATCACGTCGTGGCCGAGCATCCCGGCCGCTCCGGTGACGAGCAGCTTCACGAGCGGCGCCCCACTAGACGAGTTTGATCTCGGACTTGTCGCCGACCAGGAGGCGGAGCGTCTGCGGCATCCCCTCGCTGCGGGTCAGCTTCACTTCCTTGCCCAGCAGGCTCGCCTCCATCCGCGTGCCGAGGTCCTCGACCACCGAGCCGGCGAGGACGATCGAGTTCTCGACTTCGGAGCGGCGCACGTGGACGCCGTCGCCGATCGAGGTGTAGGGACCGATGTAGGCGTCCTCGATGTGGGCGCCGGCGCCGATCACGGCGGGGCCGCGGACGACCGAGCGCTCCAGCTTGGCGCCGGGGCCGAGCACCACCCGTCCCTCGACCTTCGAGTCGTCGTCGACCTCGCCCTCGATCGCGGTCTCGAGCTCCTCGAGGACGAGGCGGTTGGCCTCGAGCATGTCGGCGAGCTGGCCGGTGTCCTTCCACCAGCCCCGCACGACCTCGGAGCGGACGGTGCGGCCGTCATCGATCAGCTTGTCGATCGCCTCGGTGATCTCGAGCTCGCCGCGCCAGGAGGGCTTCAGCGAGCGGGCCGCCTCGAAGATCAGGTTGCTGAACAGGTAGACGCCGACCAGGGCGAGGTTCGAGGGCGGGTCTTTCGGCTTCTCGATCAGGCGGACGATGTGGCCGTCGCCGTCGAGCTCGGCGACCCCGTAGGACTGCGGGTCGTCGACCGGGGTGAGCAGGATCAGCGCGTCGGGTTCGTGCTCGGTGAAGGCGGAGACGAGGCCGCGGAGGCCGTCGCGCAGGAGGTTGTCGCCGAGGTACATGACGAACGGCGAGCCGCCGATGAACTCCTCGGCGGTGAGGACGGCGTGGGCGAGGCCGGCGGGCTTGTCCTGGACGATGTAGGTGATCTCGGCGCCGAACTGGGAGCCGTCGCCGGCCGCCTCGCGGATCTCATCCCCCGTCTCCGGCGCGATGATGATCCCGATCTCCTTCACCCCGGCGTCGACCAGCGCCTCGATCCCGTAGAAGAGCACGGGCTTGTTGGCAACCGGGACCAGTTGCTTGGCTGAGGTGTGGGTAATGGGGCGCAGGCGAGTGCCGGCGCCACCAGAGAGGATCAGTCCCTTCAAGGGCTCCATGCGAGGCTGCAACCCTACCGAGCGGCGAAAAGAGCGTGCGACCAACCGTTTACATCCCCAACTTCAACGGCGCCGACTGCCTGGAGCGGGCCCTGCGCGGGCTCGGCGAGCAGACGGTGCCGATCGACGTGGTGCTGGTCGACAACGGCTCCAGCGACGATTCGGTGGCCGTCGCCCGGCGGGCGCTGCCGGAGGTGAAGGTGGTCGCGCTGGGCGAGAACCTCGGCTTCGGGCCGGCGGTCAACCGGGGCGTCGCCGCGCACCCGGCGGACGCGGTGATCCTGCTCAACAACGACGCCGCGCCGGAGCCGCGCTTCGTCGAGGCGCTGCTCGACGGGCTCGGGGAGGGGGTCGATACGGTCGCCGGGGTGCTGCTGCAGGAACGGGCGCCGGAGCTGATCGACTCCGCCGGGGTGGTCGCCGACTCGACCCTGATGGGCTTCGACTACCTGCACGGGGAGCCGGTGGAGGCCGTGGAGACGGCGGCGGACCCGCTCGGGCCGACCGGCGGCGCCGCGCTGTACCGCCGCGAGGCCTTCGCGGCGGCGGGCGGCTTCGACGAGCGGATCTTCATCTACTACGAGGACCTCGACCTGGCGCTGCGGCTCGCCGCTCGCGGCGGTCGCTGCCGGCTGGCGCCGGAGGCGCGGGCGCTCCACGCCTACTCGGCCAGTCTCGGCGCCGCCAGCGCCGGCAAGTACGCGCGCACCGGCTGGAGCCGCGGCTACATGCTGCGCCGCTACGGAGTGACGCGGAGCCCCCGCCTGGCGCTGCGGGCGCTCGCCTGCGAGGGCGCGATCTGCGCCGGACAGCTGCTGCGGGACCGCACCCTGGCAGGCGCCCGCGGCCGCCTGCGCGGCTGGCGCGAGGGGCGCGAGCTGGAGCAGCGCGACTATGGCGGCGTGCCGCTGTTGGAGATCAGTGCCCGCGAAGCATTGGCGCTGCGACGCCGCCGCCGCGGCTGAAGCCAGCGGCTCGATCCCACCCTCGCGGTAGCGTTCCCCGACCCTTGCCCGCCACCGAGACCCCGATCGCGATCCAGGTCGAAGACCTGCACAAGTCGTTCCGCATCCCCACCCACCGGATCGACTCCCTGAAAGAGCGGGTCGTGCGCCCCTTCGCGACGCGCGACTACCGCGAGCTGCACGCGCTCGACGGCATCTCCTTCGAGATCCGCCAGGGCGAGTTCTTCGGCATCGTCGGCCGCAACGGCTCCGGCAAGAGCACGCTGCTGAAGCTGCTCGCCAGCATCTACCGCGCCGACTCCGGCCGGATCCTGATGGCGGGGCGGCTGGCGCCGTTCATCGAGCTCGGCGTCGGCTTCAACCACGAGCTGACGGCGCGCGAAAACGTCGTCCTCAACGGGGTGATGATGGGGCTGACCCCGGCCGAGACGCGGCGCCGGCTCGACGCCGTCCTCGAGTTCGCCGAGCTGGGCGAGTTCAGCGACCTGAAACTGAAGAACTACTCCTCGGGGATGCTGGTCCGGCTCGCCTTCTCGCTGATGCTGGAGGTCGACGCCGACATCCTCCTGATCGACGAGGTGCTGGCGGTCGGCGACGCCGCCTTCCAGCAGAAGTGCGCCGACGCCTTCCACACGATGAAAGCGGCGGGCAAGACGATCGTCCTCGTCACCCACCAGATGGCGAGCGTGGAGGAGTTCTGCCACCGGGCGATGCTGATCTCCGACGGGCGGATCGAGGAGATCGGCGACCCCGCCGACGTCGGGCGGCGCTACCTGCAGCTGAACTTCGAGGCGGCGGGGGCGAGCACCACGGCCGAGAGCGAGGAGGTGGTGCTGCGCGAGGCCTGGCTGGAGAACGGCGCCGGCGAGCGGGTGACCAGCGTCGAGTACGGCGAGGAGGTGACGCTGCGGCTGGAGCTGGAAGCGAAGCGCGAGCTGCCGGGGGCGCACGTCGGCTTCGTCGTCGCCGACGCCGACGCGGCGAGCGTCTTCGAGCTCGGCTCCTACGTCGGCGACCCGCACGACCCGCCGCCGGTCCCCGCCGGCGGCCGCTTCCGGCTGGCGGCGAGGTGGCGCAACGAGCTCGTCCCCGGGCGCTACTACGTCCACCTCGGGGTCAACCGCCACGGCGGCGGCGTCGCCATGCATGCGCCGGGCATCCTCGACTTCGTCGTCTACGGGCCGGAGAGCCGCGGCGTCGTCATCCCCAAGGGGACGATCGAGGCGACGCTGGAGGAGGGCGAGTGAGCGCCGTCGAGCAGCCGGTCCTGCGCGAGGTCCAGGGTCCCTCGGCCCTGGGCGGCGGCCCGCGCCGCTTCTTCGACCTGCTCTGGCTGATGGCGGCGACCGAATTCAAGCGCGTCTACTTCGGCACGGTCTTCGGCTACCTCTGGTCGCTGGTGCGGCCGCTGATGCTGTTCGGCGTCCTCCTCTTCGTCTTCACCAACGTCTTCAAAATCGGCACCGAAGAAGCCGAGTTCTACCCGGTGCTGCTGCTGCTCGGGATCGTCCTCTTCACCTTCTTCCAGGAAGCGACCCAGCACGCGGTCACCTCGGTCTCCGAGCAGGAGGGCGTGGTCCGCAAGACCCAGTTCCCGCGGCTGGTGATCCCGCTGTCTACGGTCCTCACCAGCGCCTTCAATTTCGGCCTGAACCTGCTCGTCGTCTTGGTCTTCATCCTCGCCTGGGGGGTCGACCCGACCTGGACCTGGCTGCTCTTCCCCGTCGCGCTGCTGCCGCTGCTGGTGCTGACGATCGCGCTCAGCATGCTGCTCTCGGTCCTCTTCGTCCGCTTCCGCGACATCGCGATCCTCTGGACCGTCCTCACCCAAGTGCTCTTCTACGGGACGCCGATCCTCTATCCGATCGAAGCCCTGAAGGACCCGACGCTGGAAAAGGTGCTGATGTTCAACCCGCTAGCGGTGATCTTCCAGCAGGTGCGCCATTGGGTGCTCGAACCGGACGCGCCGACCGCCGCGCAGGTCGCCGGCGGCAAGGTCTGGCTGCTCCCCGCCGCCGCCATCTTCGTCGCGATCTGCGTCCTCGGCGTCTGGGCCTTCAACCGCGAGGCGCCGCGGATCGCCGAGGACCTCTAAGTGAAAGGCGCCTTTGGCAACCGCTGGTTTGCAAAAGCGCCTTCGTCACCGATCCCCTCCTAGCTAGACTCGCGCCGATGGCGGACGAGGTGGCGGAGCTGCGCGCGGAGCTGGAGCGGCGCGAGGCGGAGATCGTCCGGCTGCGCGACCTGCTGGTCGCCCGCGACGCGGAACTGGGGAGCGCCCGCGGGCGGTTGTTGCGCTACGAAAGGCGCTTCGGGCGGCTGCGGCGGACCGTCACCGAGCTGCGGTCGGGCGGCTCGGTCAAGGGCCTCGCCGGCAAGGCGGCGCGGCGGCTCCTGCGCCGCCACTGAGCGCATGCCCGCGCCCCGCTTCTCGATCGTCACGCCTGTCTACGAAACGCCGGCCCCGGTGCTGGCGAAGATGCTGCGCTCGGTGCGGCGCCAGCGCTTTCGCGACTGGGAGCTCTGCCTGGTCGACGACTGCTCGGGCGCGCCGCACGTGGCCGAGATGCTGGCCGCAGCGGAGCGCGACGACCCGCGGGTCCGGGTGCGGCAACGGGAGCGCAACGGCGGCATCGTCGCCGCCTCCAACGACGCCCTGGCGATGGCGGCGGGAGAATTCATCGCCCTACTCGACCACGACGACGCGCTCCATCCCGACGCGCTCGCGCTCGTCGCCGAGGCGCTGGCGGCGAACCCCGAAGCCGACTACGTCTACTCGGACGAGGACAAGATCGTCGGCCCCGGCCTCCACCTCGGTCCCTTCTTCAAGCCCGACTGGTCGCCGGAGCGGCTGCGGACGCAGATGTACACCTGCCACCTCAGCGTCCTGCGGCGCTCGCTGGTCGAGGAGGTCGGCGGCTTCAACGCCGAGTTCGAGGGCTCGCAGGACTGGGACCTGGTGCTGAAGGTGACCGAGCGCGCCCGCGCCGTCGTCCACCTGCCAAGGGTGCTCTACCACTGGCGGGTGATCGAGAGCTCGGCCGCGGCGCGCGGCGGCGAGACGAAACCGTGGGCGTTCGAGGCGGGGGCGCGAGCGGTGCAGGCGCACTGCGAGCGGATCGGACTGCAGGCGCGGGTCGAGCGCGACGAGGTTCATCCCGGCCTCCACCACCTGCGGCCGCAGCTGCGCGAGGGGCCGCTGGTCAGCATCGTCATCCCGACCGCCTGCCAGAGCCGCGAAATCCGCTACCAGCAGCAGGTCCTGGTCAACAACTGCGTGCGGAGCATCCGCGAGCGCTCGACCTACGGGAACTACGAGATCGTCTGCGTGGTGGACACGGGGGCGCCGGCCGAGGCGGTGGCGGAGCTGCGCGAGCTCGGCGGCGAGCGGCTGCGGATCGTCGACTACGACCAGCCCTTCGACTTCGCCGCCAAGAACAACCTCGGCGCCGCCCACAGCGAGGGCGAGTACCTGCTGCTGCTGAACGACGACATCGAGGTGGCGACGCCGGACTGGATCGAGCGGATGGTGATGTACGCGAGCCTGCCCGAGGTCGGCGCCGTCGGCGGCCGCCTCCTCCTGGAAGACGGCCGCATCCAGCACGCCGGCGTCCGCTTCCAGGGAGGGCTGCCCGGCCACCCCTACCACGGCTACGCCGGCGACTTCGCGGGCTATTCGAACGACGTCCTAGTCGCCCGCAACCCCCTGGCCGTCACCGGCGCCTGCCTGATGACCCCCCGTTCCCTCTACGACCAACTAGGCGGCCTATCCACCGAGTTCCCCCTCAACTACAACGACGTCGACTACTGCCTAAAGGTCCGCGCCGCCAACAAACGAGTCGTCTACGACCCCGACCTCAAAATGCTCCACTTCGAGTCCTCCACCCGCTCCTCCGACGTCGAGGAGTGGGAGAAGACCCTCCTAAAGCAAAAGTGGCTCCCCCTAACCGCCACCGACCCCGACTCCAACCCGAACCTGATCGACGAGCGCCCGAGGCTGCTGGCGCGCCTCGGCTTCGCGCGAGGGAGGCTGCCATTGCGGAACTCGGGTGTTTTTCCCCCACAGGCCTGAGATCGCCGAATATCCTGCGCCGCGTGCCGAGGACCATTTTCACGCCGGCCCACTACCAGCTCAGTCAGTTATTGGGAGACATCGACCTCGGGAAACTCGCCCTGCCGGAGCTGCAGCGGCCTTTCGTGTGGAAAAGAACGGCAGTGCGCGACCTTTTCGACTCGATGTACCAGGGATTTCCGGTTGGCTACCTGATGCTCTGGAACGCGACGGAGGTGAACAGCAAAATCGTCGGCCCTGACGGCAAGCAGCACACCCCTTCGGAATTCATCGTCGACGGCCAGCAGAGGTTGACGAGCCTCTATGCCGTCATCAAAGGCAAGCCGGTCACCTTCAGCGACTTCAGCACCGGCTCCATAAAGATCGCCTTCCGACCGCGAGACGGCAGCTTCGCGATTCCCGATGCGGCAATCGAACGGGACCCGGAGTTCCTGCCCGACATCACCCCCATCTGGACGGAAGAGAGCTGGAAGGTCGTCAACGACTTCGTCGCGAAGCTCGGTGCCGCCAAGCCGGAAGCGCTGGCGAACGGCGGCGAGTCCCAGTTGCGCTCGGCCCTCAGCCGGCTCGAGGGCCTCAGGGACTTTCCCTTCCAGGCGGTGCGGATCGGCCATGAGGTGGATGAGGAAACCGTTGCCGAGATCTTCATGAGGGTCAATTCCGGCGGCACCGAACTCACCCAGGCGGACTTCATCCTCACCCTTCTCTCGGTCTTCAGGGAGGCCGATCGACGGCGTCTAGAAGAATTCTCCAGGGAGTGCCGCATCGTTCCCAG
The DNA here is from genome assembly GCA_035318125.1 of Solirubrobacterales bacterium. Lineage (GTDB taxonomy): Bacteria > Actinomycetota > Thermoleophilia > Solirubrobacterales > 70-9 > VAYN01. The sequence goes on from DATHFL010000222.1 coordinate 13,947, forward strand.
CAACGGTTCCCCCAGCCCCTACAACCACCTGGTCAAACCTGACCCCGACCAGCTGCTGCGGGTCGCCGTGCTGGTCGCGTTTCATCGCGGGCGGCTGCAGTCGGTCCTCGCGCTGCTGCGAGGAGCCAGCGTCGAGACCGATGACGCCCTCCCGGTCGAGGACAGGAACTCCCAGCTCGACAAGCTGACCGAGGCGATCGACCTGGTTCTCGACCTGACCAGCTGGCACGAGTACGTCAAGGCCCTGATGGCAGCCGGCTACCGCCGGTCCAACGAGATCTCCTCGCCCAACTCGGTGATCCTGGTCTATGCGCTCTACCTGATCGGACGTGAGTACGGGCTCTCGCACAGCGATCTCCGCACGACCATCGCCCGCTACTTCTTCATGGCAGCGCTCACCTCACGCTACACCGGCTCCTTCGAGACGCAGATCACGCAGGACGTGCAGAGCTTCACCGAGGCCAAGGACGGCGCCGATTACCTCGACCGGCTCCGGCAGGCGATATCCAACGTCTTCACCTCGGATTTCTGGTCCATCAACCTGCCGCAGAGCCTCGCCACCTCGAGCGCCAGAAGCCCGGGTCTCTTCGCCTATGCAGCCTCGCTGTCCCTGCTCAACGCAAGGGTGCCGCCTTTCTCCGGGGCCGACGGCTCCGAGCCGAAGGCGGCTGTGCAGGTGCGCGACCTCTTCGATCCCGTGCTCCACCCCAAGAAGTCCCCGGTCGAGCGCCACCATCTCTTCCCTCGCAAGCACCTGGAATCCCACGGCGTATCCAGTGTCAAACAGATCAACCAGATCGCCAACCTCTCCTACGTCGAGTGGCCGGAGAACATCGAGATCTCCGACCGAGCGCCAGCCGACTACTGGCCCCGGTACGAGTCCCAATTCACCCCACCCGACCTGTTCCATCACGCCCTGCCGGAGGGCTGGAGCACGATGCCCTACGACGATTTCCTCGAGAAGCGCCGGGAGGGGATCGCCGCTGTGATCCGGGCCGGCTTCGACACCATCGGCGCCGCGCCAGCGGCGATCGAGCCGCTGGCGCCGGCCGGCGAGGCTCCACCGGCTGACAACTATCTCCATCCCGACCGCCCCTTCTCGAGCGAACTCGCGATCCGGCGAGTGCTGCGGCGGCTGCGGGGCGACGTGCTCTGGTACGAGCAGCACATGGACCGCAAGGCCCTCGAGCTGCTGCTGGACGAGCTGCCGGTGAACGAGATCGACGAGGTCCGCCTCCTGTCCGGGCCGGCTAACGTCTCGTCGAAGACGAAGAAGTCCTACGAGCGGTTCGCCGAAGAGCTCGAAAAGCACGGGGTGCACGTCGAGTGGCGGGTGCTCCCGGCGGACGTCGCGCGGTCGCTCCACGCCCGGGTCATCGCCGACGAAGAGCAGATCTTCGAGGTGCCGCCGTTGAACAGCATTCTTGCCGGCACCGTGGATTCGATTCGAAAAT
>DATHFL010000223.1:0-6567 GCA_035318125.1 Solirubrobacterales bacterium
AGCGACGCCCTGCGCGTGGCGATCGAGCGCAAGCGCCCCCGCCTCGCCGTCTGCGGCCACATCCACGAGTCCTGGGGCTGCGAGAGCCAGATCGGCCCCACCCCCGTCCACAACCTCGGCCCAACCGGCACCTGGCTCGAGATCTAGGCGTGTCGCTTTTGTTCGGCATGTCCGCACAAAGGCGACACTGAAATGGCGTACCGCGTCCTCCGATCCGCCGATGCCTTTTGGCGGCGGTCCAATCAGATGAAGACGCTGAACACGGACCTCGGCAGGCAGCTCGAGGCCTCGGCGCTGGGGGCGCGGATGTGGCGGCTGGAACCGGGGCAGGCGTCGACCAGGCACAAGCACTTCGAGCAGGAGGAGCTCTATGTGCTGCTGGAGGGCGAGGGACGGGTGCGGGTCGGCGAGGAGGTGCTGACGCTCGGGCCGCTCGACTCCCTGCTGGTCGAGCCGGGCACCGTGCGCCAGCTCTTCAACGACACCGACGCCGATCAGCTCTGGCTGGTGGTCGGAGCGCCGCCGGAAGCGATCACCAGCACCCTGGAGATGAGCGAGGAGCAGCTGCGCTTCATGTACCCCGACGGCCCGCAGGCCCTGCCGCCGGAGCTGGAGCAGGACTAGCCCCGAACTGCATCAACTTCTACATCTCGTAGATAGAAAAGTTGATGCAGTTCGGATTTAGAGGGCTAGGGAGATGGGCTCTTCTAGGAGGGACTTGACGCGGGCTAGGAACTCGGCGCCCTCGGCGCCGTAGAGGATGCGGTGGTCGCAGGAGAGGGTCGCCTTCATCAGCTGGGCGGGGACGAGCTGGCCGTCGCGGACGGCGGGGGCCTCGCGGATCGCGCCGACGGCGAGGATCGCCGCCTGGCCCATGTTGATCACCGCCTCGAAGGCGTCGATGCCGTACATCCCGAGGTTGGAGACGGTGAAGGTGCCGCCCGAGAGCTCCGGCGGGGTCACCGAGCCGTCGCGGACCTTGGCGGCGACGGCGCGGGCGTCGGCGGCGATCTGCCGCAGGCCCTTGCGGTCGGCGTCGAAGATCGTCGGCACCACCAGCGCTTCCTCGGCGGCGACGGCGACGCCGACGTTGACCCGCGAGTAGAGCTCGAAGCGGCCGTCGCGGTAGCCGCCGTTGGCTTTCGGGAACTCCCGCAGCGCGATCGCGCACGCCTTCACGATCATGTCGTTGAAGGACGGCACCACGTCGCCCTCCTTCGCGGCGGCTTTGAGCGCCGCCCGCGCCTCGACCGCCTTCCCCATGTCGATCTCGACCGTCAGGTAGAAGTGCGGAGCGGTCGCCTTCGACTCCGCCATCCGCCGCGCGATCGTCTGCTGCGCTTTGTTCGGCTCCTGAATCTGGACTTCGCCCTTGGCGGTGCCGCCAGCGGGTCCCGTCGCCTGCCCGGCACCTTCAACCGCGGGCCTTGCCCCCTCAAGCTGGGTAGAGGGGGTGATCCCTGCGGGAGTCTCCTCCGCCTGCTCCACGTCGTGCTTGACGATCCGGCCGCCGGGACCCGAGCCCTGAAGGCTTCCGAGATCCAAGCCTTTCTCCTTAGCCAAACGCCGAGCCAGCGGAGAAGCTTTGACCCTCTCCCCATCCGTGGATGCAACAGGAGCCTTCTCAGGCTCCGCCTCCGCGGCCGGAGCCTCAGCCTGAGACTCCTCTCCCGCGGGTGGCGACGATTCTGAGGACTCTCCCGGTAGGGAGAGCCCAGAATCGGAGACAGGACCCGCGGGCTTGGCGCTTTGTCCCTCACCCGAATCGCCGTTGCTCCCGATCCGCGCAATCGGCGCCCCGATCGGCAGCGTCTCCCCCTCCTGAGCCAGGATCTCCTGCAGCGTCCCCGCCACGTCGGCTTCGTAGGCCATGTTCGCCTTGTCGGTCTCGATTTCGACCAGCTCGTCGCCGACCGCGACCTCGTCGCCGACCTGCTTCAGCCAGCTCAGGATCGTCCCCTCCTCCATCGAGTCGGAGAGGCGGGGCATCACCACCTCACTCACGGGGCAGCTCCATGCCTACAGGTTGACATTTCGCCCCGGCGGCCCTCACGGCACGAGGGCGCCGGTGAGGAACGTGCCGGCGGCCTGGCGGAGGACGTCGGCGCGGATCGCGCCCATCACGTCGGCCTGGCGCGCCTGCAGCCGCCCGACGGTGGCGATCGGCTCGACGTCGGCGCGCGGTTGCGGCGGCGCGCTCGCCACCGCCTGGTCGTAGGCGAGGCAGCCTTCGACCCCCTGGGCGATCAGCTGCGCCCGGTAGTCGGCGCCCTCGGGGATCGGGTGCAGGTTGTCGGCCTGCATCAGCTCGGGGTGGGTGGCGACCGCCGCCGCCCAATCGGGCACCTGCGTGCCCGGCCGCGAGGCGGCGAATTCGGCGACGGCCCGGTTCTTGCCGGTGTCGTCGACCCCGCCGGGATGGAGGCCGTGGATCGTCGGCACGACCATGCAGCGGTTGCCGACGATTTCCGCCACCTTGGCGAGGTTGCCGGCGAGGATCTCGGGATAGGCCGGGTTGTCGTTGGTGCCGGCGTCGAAGACGATCACCGAGTGCGAGGGGTCGTAGCTTTCCTGGAAGAGGTCGAAGATCTGGTAGCTGTTGTAGCCGCCGACGGCGTTGACGGTCAGCTCGACTCCCGGCAGGTAGCGGCTGAGGTAGGGGGAGGTGAGCTCCTCGAGGCTGTCCCCCACGACCAGCACCTTCGGCGCCGCGACGGCCGGCGCCGCCGACACGGCGAGGGCGAGGAGCGCCAGCAGCAGGGCCGAGATCGTCCGCACGGGAGAGGTTTCTACACGACATAGACTGCCGCGGGTGCCCGCCGCCGCTCGGTCCTCACTTGCCGGCTGCGCCCTGCTCGCAGCGCTGCTCCTGCCCGGCTGCGGCGGGGACTGGGACGGCGCGACGAGCGCCGCCACCGTCAGCAGCGGCGAACCGGCCACGGCGGCCGAGCAGCCGCAGTCGAAGCAGGGACAGCGCCGCCCCTTCTCCGCCGGCGTTCGTCCTTCCGGCGATATACCGCAGAAAAGGACGAACGCCGGCGCCAGCTGCCAGGGCCAGGTCGGGAGCTTCGTCGCCTCGATGGACTCGCTGCGCCGCCGGCTCGCCGTCGGCGTCACCTACGACCAGTACGTCGCCGAGGTGCGGGGGATCCGCTCCACCTACGGCGAGATCCCGATCGAGCGGGTGCAGATCGACTGCCTGAACGCAGTCGGCACCCCCGCCGAGAAGGCCTTCAACCGCTACATCGAGGCGGCCAACGACTGGGGCGACTGCGTTTCCGAGCTCGGCTGCGAATCGGCAACGATCGAACCGGTGCTGCAGCGCCGCTGGCGGATCGCCTCCCACTTCCTCTCCGAAGCGACGGACGGCCTGAACGCCATCGCCCGATAAATCGCCGGGGCGCGACCGAAAGCGCGAAGGCCGCCCCGGAGGGCGGCCTTCGCCTGGTGCAAGAAACGAACGCGGGAACTGCGACCGGGCGGGACAAGACCCGGCTCCCTGCGAATCGCCGGTGCCCGGGGTGGATTCCGCCGGGCGCCCGAACCAGTGCGGCGCCTAGCGGCCCTGCACCTCCAGAGTCCCCTCAAGCATGTGAATCAAGTTAGGACCACCTCCTTTCTCTGGTCCGACGATTGAAGCAGACGCGGCGGGCGGGGTCGAGGGATTGGCAGAACTGGCCAGCCAGCCAGTAGTATCCGCGGAGCGTGGCCGACCAGAGCGAGATCGCAGCCGGAGGCGGAGCCGTCGAGGACGCGCTCGTGCTGGAGCGCGAGTACTGGGAGAACGGCCCGCCGCTGGAGCTGTTCAAGCGGATGCGCAGCGAGTGCCCCGTCCACTGGACTTCGAAAGTGACCGAGGTGCCGCAGGCGAAGGGCTTCTGGTCGGTGACCAGGGCCGACGACGTCCACGCGGTCAGCCGCGACTGGGAGACCTACTCCTCTGAACGCGGCGGGGTCGTCGTGATCGACGAGGTCTTCCCGATCGAGCTGGCGCGGGCGATGTTCATCGGCATGGACCCGCCCAAGCACGACCGGCTGAAGGCGCTCTTCCAGGCCGGCTTCACGCCGCGGCGGATCGCCGCCCACGAGGAGGAGATCCGGGAGATCGTCGTCCGCACCCTCGACCGCCTCGAGGGCCGCGAGACCTGCGACCTCGTCACCGACGTCGCCCAGCCCGCCGTCTCGCGGGTGATCGGCAGCTTCATGGGCATCCCCGAGGAGGACGACCGCGCCTGGGCGGAGTTGATGAACATGGCGCTGGCCGCCAACGACCCCGACTACAGCCCCTCGGTCGAGAACGTCGAAGAGACGATCCAGGAGGCGATCCAGCAGGTCTTCACCCGCTGCAGCGCGATGATCGCCGAGCGGCGCGAGAACCCGACCGACGACCTGACCAGCGTCCTCGTCCACGCCGAGGTCGAAGGCGAGCAGCTGGAGGAGCACGAGATCGTGATGGGGTTCTTCCTCCTCGTCGCCGCCGGCAACGACAGCACCAAGGCGACCTACTGCAGCAGCATGCGGGCGCTGATGGAACACCCCGACCAGCGCCGGCTGCTCCTCGACGACCCCGCGCTGGTCCCCGGCGCGGTCGAGGAGTCGCTGCGGATGTTCCCCGCCTTCGCCCACTTCCGCCGCACCGCCACCAGGGACACGGAGCTGAACGGCCAGGAGATCAAGGAGGGCGAGAAGGTGGTGATGTGGTACGCGTCCTCGAACCGCGACGAGAGCCGCTTCGAGGACCCCGACCGCTTCGACGTGCTCCGCAACCCCGACCACCAGGCCTTCGGCGCCGGCGGCCGCCACTTCTGCCTCGGCGCCGCCCTCGCCCGGCTCGAGCTGAAGATCCTGCTCGAGGAGACCCTCGCCCGCTACCCGAACATGGAGATGGCCGGCGAGCCGGTCTTCGTCGAGTCCGGCTTTCTCAACCAGCTGAAATCGCTGCCGGTCCGGCTCGCCCCGTAGGCGGCCCTCGCGCTCAGGAGACCATTTCGGGCGGCAGCTCGTCGCCGAGGATGTCCTTGCCGCGCCGCCGCTGCCAGCGGCGCCAGGCTTCGAAGCCGAGGCCGACCGCCATCGCGCAGGCGAAGGAGGTCGCGAGCGGCAGCCAGAGGTTGTCCTTGAAGGTCTCGCCGCCGAGGTAGCCGAGCATCGAGACGTAGAAGGCCCAGAGCGCGGCGGCGAAGGCGTCGGCGACGAGGAACTGGCGGTAGGGCATCTCCAGCGTCCCGGCCGCGAAGGTGGTCGCGGTGCGGCCGCCGGGGATGAAGCGGCCGACGCCGATCAGGATCGCGCCGCGCCGGCACAGCGCCTCCTCGGCCCATTGCAGCCGCGCCTGCCCCTGCTCGCTCTTGAAGAGGCGGTCGGCGACCGGCTCGCCGATCCGGCGGCCCAGCCAGTAGCAGAGGTTGTCGCCGAGGAAGGCGCCGAGGGCGACCGCCGGCACGATCAGCCAGATCAGCAGGTCGCCCTGCGCCGCCAACACCGAGGCGGTGATCACGACCGTCTCCGAGGGGACCAGCGGGAAGAGCACGTCGACCGCGCAGGCGACGAAGACGACGGGATAGGTGACGGCGCTCTGGCCGACTTCCTGGGTGAGCCAGTCGAACACCTTCCCCGGCTACCCCGGATCGGGTTGGTTTACCAATCGCTCGGCGGGTATTGAGGGGGCATGTCAACTGGATTGATCATCGCCATAGTCGTCGTCGTTCTGATCCTCCTCGTGCTGGGCGTGATGGCCGCGCGCCGGGCCAGGGCCCGCCGCGAACTGGAGCGCGAACGCCTCAGCGAACGGGCCGGCGGCCATCGCCAAGAGGCCGATGTGCACGCCTCCAAGGCCGAGGACCACGAGCAGAAGGCCCGCGAGGCCGCCGAGCGCGCAGAGCGCGAGCGCGAGCTGGCCAACCGCCACGGGGACAAAGCCGACGACCTCGAGCAGAAGCTCTAGGCGAGCCAACGGAAGGGGAGCGAGATGGTTATCGGAATCGTGATCGGAGTCTGCGTCCTGCTGTTGATCCTGGGATTTCTCGTCCCCTCCCTCTCCAACCACGCCCGCCGCGGCAGCGACAAGGGGTTCTCCCTCGGCCAGCGCGCCGGCGGCAAGGCCCCCGGCCCGATCGGCCGCCTGCTCAGCAAATCGTTCGGCAAATCCCAGCGCGCCGCCGGCAAGAGCCACTCGACCGGCAAGACCGCGCGCGAGAAACTGCCGTTCTAGCTAGCCCTCCCAGGCCGACCTGAACTCGGCGAGGAGGGCCTCGAGGGGCGGCAGCTCCTGGTCGCGGGGGGAGATGTGGGCCTGCCGCTGCGGCCAGGGGATCTCCAGGGCGGGGTCGTCCCAGCGGCAGCCGAGCTCGTCGGCCATGTCCCAGTAGTGGGAGACGGCGTAGACGTGGGTCGAGAGCTCGTGGAAGTAGAAGCCGTGGGCGACGCCGTGGGGGATCGCGAGGGCCGCCGGGCGCTCCTCGCCGAGCTCGACGCAGGTCGCGAGGCCCTCGGTCGGGGAGCCCGGGCGGAGGTCGCGGAGGCCGACCGTGGCGCGGCCGCGGACGACCGTCAGGTAGTCGTCGTGGC
>DATHFL010000224.1:0-3721 GCA_035318125.1 Solirubrobacterales bacterium
ACCCTGCGCGGGCTGCGGGCGCGGATTGCCAGCCGGTTCTTGGCGCTGGCCGCGGCGATCTCACTCAACTACGAACTGGGCCGCAGCAGCAGGGCGCTGGTCGACTACGTGGCCTGAATCGTGGAACTACTCATCTAGCCGGCGCGTCCCGCAGCCTCCACGGCTTCCTCCAGCCGATCGTCGCCCCAGAAGACCTCGTCGCCGGCGACCACCGCCGGGACGCCTTCGACGCCGAGGTCGCCGGCGCGGTCGGTCGCCTCCCGCAGCGCGTTTTTGACCGCTTCGGTTTCGACCGCTTTCAGCAGCGCCCGCGGGTGCAGCTCGCAGGCGGCGCCGGCGATCGCCACGTTGTCGACGTCACTGAGATCGCGGCCGGCGGCGAACGCCTGGCGGAAGGCGGCAAGCGAAAAGGAGACGGTGCGCCCGGTCTGCTTGGCGAAGGTCGCCGCCCGCATCGCCACCAGCATGTTGCCGGGCCAGGGTTGCGGCCAGGAGAGCGGCGGCAGCCCATACTCGGCGGCCCGTCGCTCGACCTCCGTCATCCCCTCGGCCCGCTCCGGCCCCTCGCCCCAGGAACTGCGATCGAACCGCCCGAACAGCCCCCCGAGCAGGATCGGCTGCCACTCCGGCTGCTCCAGTCCCGCCTCGGTGAACAGCCCGCTGATCCGCTCCGCCGAGAGGTAGGCGTAGGGGGAGCCGAGGTCGAAGTAAAAGGTGGCGCTAACCATCTGAGCGTCCGAAAATCAAGCAGATCGGGGGATGCAGGGAAGGGAGGGGAGGGGAGCGCACTTTTGTGCGTGACCCGAGCCGAACGACCGAAGACCCCGAGATGCGCCGATTTGCAGGGCGCTCAGGCGTGGATCGCCCAGCCGTCGACTGCGCGGGCGGCGTCGAGGATCGCCTCGGAGACGGTGGGGTGGGGGTGGACCGTGCGGGCTAGCTCCTGGTAGCCGCCCTCGAGCTCCATCGCCACGACCAGCTCGGCGATCATGTCGCAGGCGCGGTTGCCGACTACGTGGGCGCCGAGGACCTCGCCGTACTTGGCCTCGACGACGAGCTTGACGAGGCCGTCCTTGTCGTCGTAGACGGTGCCCGCTCCCTCGCCGGCGATTTTCTGCTTGCCGACCTTGACCTCGTGGCCGGCCTCCTTGGCCTGCGCCTCGGTAAGGCCGACGCTGGCGACCTGCGGGTGGCAGAAGGTGGCGCCGGCGACCAGGTTCTGGTCGACCGGGTGGGTCTCGACCCCGGCCGCCGCCTCGACCGCGACCACGCCCTCCTCGGAGGCCTTGTGGGCGAGGGCCTTGCGGTTGACGAGGTCGCCGATCGCGAAGACCTTCTGGTTGCTGGTCCGCTGGAACTCGTCGACCTTGATCTTGCCGTTCTCCTCCAGCTCGACCCCGGCCTCCTGCAGCCCCAGCCCCTCGACGTCGGGGGCGCGGCCGCCGGCGATGCAGAGATAGTCGACCTCGGCGCTGTTGTCGCCGTAGCTGAACTTGACGGAGCTGCCGCCGGCCTCGACGTTCTCCACCGGCGTTCCGGTCGAGATCTCGATCCCCTGGCGCTTGAAGACCCTTTCCACGACTTTGGCCATGTCGCGGTCCTCGGGGGGGAGGATCTGGTCGAGCATCTCGATCAGCAGCACCTCGGTGCCGAAGCGCGCGTAGGCGGAGGCGAGCTCGGCCCCGGAGGCGCCGGCGCCGACCACGGCGATCCGGTTCGGCCGCTCGGACAGCGACCAGGCGCCCCAGGTGTCGAGGACGCGGTCGCCGAACTCGACCCCGGGGATCGGCAGCGCCACCGACCCGGTCGCCAGCGTCACCGCCTTCGCCTCGTAGGTCTCATCGCCGACCTTGACGTTGCCCTCGGCGGTCAGCGCGGCGTCGCCCGCGATGAACTCGACCTTGTTCTTCTTCCAGAGGCCTTCGACGCCGCCCGACAGCGTCGCCGAGACGTCGGCGCGGCGCTTGTGCAGCGCCTCCCAATCGAGCTTGACGTCGGCGCCGACCACCCCGAGCTCCTCGCTGTGCTGAGCGTCGTGGTAGAGCTCGGCCGTCCGCAGCACCGTCTTCGCCGGGATGCAGGCGTAATTGAGGCAGCGGCCGCCGGCTTTGTCGCGCTCGACCACCGCCGTCTTCTGGCCCAGCTGCGCGGCCCGGATCGCGGCGACGTAGCCGCCGGGACCCCCGCCGATGACGATCTGGTCGAAGGAGTCGGCCATGCGTGCTGAGCCTATAGAAGGAGCGGCGCCGGTACCGGCAGAGAGGCGCCTTTGTCAACCAGTGGTTTGCAAACGCGCCTGGCTCACTTGGGCGGCAGCCGCGTCGGCATCTGGATCCGCGCCATCGCCTTGACCATGAAGTAAAAGAAGCTACCGGCGACGGCGAGCAGACCCAGGGTGGCCGCGAACTCGGCGACGGTCGAGGCCTGGACGGCGAGGCCGAAGACGGCGCTGAAGATGAGGAAGACGAGGATCAGCTGGAAGCCGAGCACGGCCCAGTAGCGGGCGCGCCACATCCCCCAGGCCATGATCCCCATGATCAGGGCCGGCGCCAGCACCTGCGGCAGCCGCGGCGCTTCGCCGTCGACCTCGACCCCGGCGAGGTAGCCGGCGACGATCGAGAGCGCGATCAGGCCCGAGACGACGGCGCCGATCGTGACCACGGTCGGGCGCTCGCCCTCGGCCAGCGGCTCCAGCGCTTCGCGCGCCTCCTGGTTGCGCTGCTCGGCCTTGGCGTAGCCGCGCGCCATCCGCTCGCCCCCGCGCTGCTTGCGCTTGACCGGCTGCTCAGCCACCCGGCGCCACGCCCCTCTCGGCGCCGGCGAAGGCCTGCCGCAGCGCCGTCGCCGCGGCTTCGGGGTCGGCCGAGTCGCGGATCGCCCGCACCGCGCAGAGCCGCTCGGCGCCGGCCTCGACGACCTCGCCGGCGTTCGACGGGTCGATGCCGCCGATCGCGAAGAAGGGATGCGGCGCGTGCGCGGCGGCGTGGCGGATCAGGTCGAGACCGACCGCCGGCCGTCCCTCCTTGGTCGGGGTCTCCCAGATCGGGCCGACGCTGATGTAGTCGACCGGGCGCCCGGCGCTGGCGGCGATCTGCTCCTCGGAGTGGGTGGAGAGGCCGATGATCGCGTCGGGCCCGAGCAGGGCGCGCGCCTCCTCGGCGCTGGCGTCGTCCTGGCCGACGTGGACCCCGTCGGCGTCGAGGCTGCGCGCCAGCTCGGGGTCGTCGTTGACGATGAACAGCGCGCTGAAGGTGTCGGCGACGCGGCGGAAGGTGCCGGCGGCGCGCTCCACGTCCAGCCGGCCGAGCTCCTTCTCGCGCAGCTGGACGACGTCGGCGCCGCCGGTCAGCGCCGCCCGCAGCAGCCCTTCGAGGTCGCCGGGCGGGCGCGCGTCGCAGACGAAGTAGAGGCGGGCGGTCCGCAGGCGCTCGCGGCGCAGCGGGCCGTCTCCCTCGGGCAGCGACAAGCTCATGCCCCGATTATGGCTGGGAAGGGCCGGGGCCCTTCTGCCGGCCACGACCGAGGGGTAGCATCGGGGATGCACGGGAGCCCGCGAGGGCTGAGAGGGTGGCATCGAGGCCACCGACCGTATGGACCTGATCCGGGTAATGCCGGCGGAGGCAAAGGCAGTGAGCGAAAATCGCAGTTACGACGTGGTGGTGGTTGGCGGCGGCGTCATCGGCCTAGCCTGCGCCTGGCGGCTGGCGCAGCGCGGGGCGCG